>CAYZMI010000123.1:4134-5549 GCA_964479475.1 uncultured Rhodospirillaceae bacterium
GGGGCGATACCATAGATAGCTGCTCCTGGTCGAACCATTTGATAATGGAAGTCTGGCCCGAGGAAAATACCCGAAGAATTCGCGAGTGATGCAGGTGTATTTTGAAATTTGAGCCTTTGGACATCGAACTCAAACTTTTGTTCTTGATTCATGGAATGCGCAGGTTGCTCGGCGCAAGCTAAGTGGCTCATAACGAGCTGTATATCCAGACTGTTTAATATACTGGGTGCATCCGTTAACTTGTTAATCTCGCCCTCGGTCAACCCAAGCCGGGACATGCCAGTGTCAATTTGGATAACTGCGGGAAAGACTGTATCTTTCAAATTTGCATGGGCTGCCCAAATTTCAATTTGACGTAAGGAATTGAGCACCGGTACTGCGCCTGATTGTTCAAATTCATCTTGTGATCCAAGTTCTATTCCGTTCAGTACATATATATTTGATCGAAATCCTCTATCCCTTAGTAATTTGCGTAGGGCGATCGCTTCATCAAGCTGCGATACAAAAAAATCATCACAGCCCTCTTGGGCCAGCCGTAATGAAACTGCATTTAGTCCTATACCATAGGCATTAGATTTGACGACCGATGCACAGGTAGAGGTTCGACACTTTTCTTTTAACGAATTATAATTTTCAGCTATCGCATTCAAGTCGATGGTAAGGGTTGCACCTGCGTGGGCGGAACCGGGCATGTCAGGAGAAAGTATCCTCCGGCAAGTAGTCTTTTTTCGACAGATTACTAAACTTGGTTAGTAGGGCATTAAAATGGAGTAACAGCTTACCTGTTGGGCCGTGGCGCTGTTTAGCTACGATGACCTCGGCCAGATTGTGCACCTGATCCATTTCCTCCTGCCAGGCGTGATGTTCCGGTGTATCTTCGCGTGGTTCTCGGCGTGAAACGTAATACTCATCGCGGAAAATAAACATGACTACGTCGGCGTCTTGCTCAATCGATCCAGACTCGCGTAAATCGGACAGTTGTGGGCGTTTATCGTCACGTTGTTCAACCTGGCGTGACAGTTGTGATAAGGCAAGTACGGGTACGTCTAATTCCTTTGCCAGCGTTTTAAGCCCACGCGTAATTTCGGATACTTCCTGAACGCGGTTGTCGTTGCGTTTTGAGGTACCGGCAACAAGCTGTAAATAGTCGATGACGATCAATCCAAGGCTGTGCTGCCTTTTGAGTCGGCGTGCCCGAGTTCGCAGTGCAGAAACTGTCAGCGCCGGTGTGTCATCAATAAAGATTTTGGCACGCTGCAGTTCATGAGACGCTTGGACGAGTTTTTGGAATTCTGAATTATCCAACTTTCCCCGCCGTATATGTTCCGAGCCAACACCCGATTTTTCAGCGAGAATTCGGGTTGCTAGTTGCTCAGCAGACATTTCGAGTGAGAAAAACGCAACCATCGCACCGT
>CAYZMI010000124.1:0-1896 GCA_964479475.1 uncultured Rhodospirillaceae bacterium
CCCTTTAAATTCATACCAATTTGGCGTGCGGTCTTTACGAGCTCGCGTCGCAGTGTTCCGACGGTACCAACATTGAAACTTGTGATACGTGCTAGCAGCATGTTTCCATCACGCGTGACCATAACTGTCGAGGGCACAATATAGTCACGTATAATCTTTCGATTGAACGTTTTTTCATTACCAGGCCGTGAAATCGTGACAGCGACCGTGTCACCGACGCGCCCCCTCAATTGTTTGACAACATCAATGAGCTTTGAGCCGCGAATAGTGTATCCGTTTATATGTGTGATTCTGTCATTAGTCCGTAGTCCCGCTCCCGTTGCTGGGCGATCGGGCAGAGATTGCCGAATGACAAACTCTCCATTCACTCGAACTAATTCAATGCCAATACCACCAAAACCTTCCCGAGAAGCGCGGCTGCGGTGTGCCTCCTCAGGCGTCTCATATCTTGAATATTTGTCCAAATTATTTTGGACTAAACCTTGAAACATCACTCGTAGAAGATCGTCTTGCGTATAACTTGCCAGCGGCCGAGAAACCCGCTGTGCCACAGACAGAAAATTTGCGCTTAGCTCAGCCCAAGCATTGCCGTCGGCAGAGTTTGGCTTTTTCCGTTCGACAATATTGATACCCGCATGGCTAAGAACAATCGAGTTGTACTGATTGCGTATACGTATTTTTTTATCGACCGTACTCAAATGACTTAACCCCGCCATCACCATTTTATCCGCCTGGACGGGTTTTATAAATTTGTCCTCCAATTCCTCGATCGCTTCCGATATGATTCGCTTGGGCTTAGATCCCTTACCATCGACAACAATAGCACAGCCTGCAATCAACAGCGCCGAACCGGTAACAATTACAATATGAAGAAGAGTAGATTTGAATTTATAACTGGCCATAGTGAGGCATCGTGGCATGATTTGCCAAAAATTTTATAGTTGGTAGTTTATGGTGCGAGGGTATGTGGGTTAAAAGCAACCAATTGTTGCTAAATTTGTAGTTTTTTACCCCGCTTGCGTCGGTTCTTGATAGCAATATTGCTACGTCTGCCCCTCACTTGTGATTCCGCTGTAACGTATCGCGTTGCGCGATCTGCCAATTCAACCGATAAACTTCCGGTTGTTGGTTGAGCTTCGGTTAGACGGACAAGGATCGTGTCTCCAAGCCGGAATTCCTCACCCGAATTTTCAGATATTAGTGCCATACGTGCTGCGACGTATGTGTAGTAATCCCGCCCCAATGCCGAGGCCGGTAGTAAGGCGCTGGCGCCACTTTCAACAAGTTCAACAAATAAGCCAAATTTTTCCACACCGTTAACTCGTGCAGTAAATGTTGACCCAATTTTTGGCTTCATAAAATATGCACATAACCGATTGAAGCATTCTCGCTCGGCAAGCGCCGCACGCCTTTCCGTCATTGAGATATGTTCACCGACTTCAGACAATTTTAGTATTGCATTGTCTTCCAAGCCACCCTGCCCGAGTTTTAAGCCCGTTATCAAGGCGCGGTGAACTATAAGATCAGCGTAGCGCCGAATTGGGGAAGTAAAATGCGCATAGCGCTGCATCGCTAAGCCGTAATGGCCAATATTTTCGGGGTTGTACACCGCTTTGGCCTGGCAACGAAGAACGGCGTCTTGAATTCCCTCAGCAAAGGGTTGGTTCTTAGTTTGTGAGATTAATTGGGCAAAATGTTTGGGTCGTATAGTTTTACCGTGGGAAAACCCCAAGCCCATTGATTGCAGAAATTTTTTTAGCGCAGAAACTCGGTCGAAATCAGGGGCATCGTGAACCCGGTACATACAAGGTTGATACATGGTTTCAAGCGATTCCGCCGCACAAACATTGGCGAGGATCATAAATTCTTCGACTAATCGGTGGCTGTCCAGACGTT
>CAYZMI010000124.1:1996-3465 GCA_964479475.1 uncultured Rhodospirillaceae bacterium
TGTTCATCAATCGTGACTAACGGAAGGTCACGCAAGTCATATCGTTGTTCTGCAGAGGCAGCTTTGGTGCGACGGGCCTGGCTTAATGCGTCCTCTGTGAAACAATTTGGGATGTTATTTTTTGCGATGACTAAAGGTTGCACCGTAAGGGGGTCGGTTTCCGGGCCAATTCTTTGGTTGATACGTGCGAGTGGTAAACCAAAGGCGCGCCCGGGTATGGTTTCGCAGGCTACAAATTCCCCGTCCTTGGCGCCACCTGTATTGGTGCTGGCGATAAGGAATTCTGACTTATAACGACGATCGGCAGGTTCCAAGCGCCCCCCGTCGCGCTGTGCACGAAACACACCAAATACGCGTGCGGGTTGGCGATTGATTATGCGAATTATTCTTGCGGAATAAGTTTCACGCGACCTTTTGCTAAGTCGAGCAAGCACCCGATCTCCAACACCCGGTGCTGGGCCGCGGTGGCCCCTTGATGACAATCCTATTTTTACTTTGCTATTGGCAAACCTGCCTTCAGCTAGCTTCACATCCACATCACCGTCCCTATTTATTCCGACAATTTCTAGCACAGTGATGTTTGGTATTTGTGTATCAAGAATGTATTTTCGGCCGTTTACTCGACGTATTGCGCCATCCTCCTCCAATTTTAACAACAAATCGGACAGTTCAATACGACTTGGACCCGACAAGCGAAAGGCGCGAGCTAACTCTCGTTTGCTAACAGGCGATGAGCTTTTCCCAATAAACTCTATTAGGGTAGTGTGGGAAGGGACGCTGATTACTGTTCTTTTTTTTGCCACCATTTAGGCCGTGGTAGTGGTGGAAGATATTTTTTTTTCGCCGCTTGCCTTCTTCTTGGATGTAGCCTTTTTTTTCTTCGCCCCTTTTGGACTTTTGCCTTTCGCAGCTCGCGCGGCCAGAAGTTCGACGGCTTGTTCGAGTGTAATTGTTTCCTCTTTCTCCGACTTGGGTATAGACGCGTTAATTCGGCCGTGCTTCACATAAGGCCCATAGCGGCCTTTAAAAATTTTGACAGGCTTACCGTCCGCGGGATGGGAACCAAGTTCGCGTAGGGGGCTGTTAGTCTTTTTAGGTGGTTTTTCCTTAATGATCGCCACCGCTCGATTGAGCCCTATGGATAATACGTCTTCATCGGCCCCCAAGGACACGAAAGCACTACCTAGTTTTAAATATGGTCCAAAGCGACCAATTCCAGCTGCAATTTTTTCGCCGGTTTCTGGGTGAGCACCAATATCACGTGGCAATGCGAGCAGGGCGAGTGCAATATCCAGGGTTATATCGACTGGGGAAATGGATTTTATTACTGTCGCTCTCTTGGGTTTTTTCTTGTCTTCGGGTTCTCCTAACTGAATATAAAATCCGAAAGGTCCTTTGCGAAGGGTAACCTCTTTTTTGGTCTCTGGGTCCGTGCCTAACAATTTAGGAAGTGATAACGAAGCTGTGTC
>CAYZMI010000124.1:3565-5457 GCA_964479475.1 uncultured Rhodospirillaceae bacterium
CCACATCGCCATTGGCTATAGAATCGAGTTTGTCTTCTAATTCGGCGGTGAAATTGTATTCAATATATTTGGTGAAATAACCTGATAGGAAGGCCGTCACTACCCGACCGCGGTCTTCTGGAATAAAACGACGACTTTCGAGCCTTACGTAGTCGCGATCTTGCAGTACCGAAATTATTGATGCATATGTCGACGGTCGGCCGATGCCAAGTTCTTCCATTTTGCGGACTAGACTCGCTTCCGTATAGCGCGGTGGTGGTTTGGTATAGTGTTGCTCGGATTTTATTGGGCCATTGGCTAGAGACTCTCCCTCGGTGACCCTCGGAAGGATGTTTTCACCATTAGGATCGTCTTCAGAAGGGTCGTCGCGGTCTTCTTTGTAAAGCTTTAGAAAACCGTCGAACTTGATGATTGAACCCGTGGCACGAAGTGCTGTTTTTTTGTCGTCGCTCACAACGTCGATTGTAACCTGCTCCAAAGCCGCGCTTTTCATGGCACTTGCTACCGTCCGTTTCCAGATAAGCTCGTAGAGACGTCGACCGTCTTCATCAAGAAATTGGGCTAGGTAATTGGGCAGGTGTGCAACATCCGTTGGGCGGATCGCCTCATGTGCTTCCTGTGCGTTCTTGGATTTGTTGCGGTAGGTGTTCGGTTTTGCCGGAACGTATTCTGTACCGAACATGTGGCCAATCAATGACCGGCACGCTATGACGGCTTCTTGGGCAATATTTACACTATCGGTGCGCATATAAGTAATTAATCCAACCGTTTCTCCACCAATATCAATTCCCTCATACAATTTTTGTGCAGTCCGCATGGTGCGGGTTGTCCCAAATCCTAGCTTGCGCGACGCTTCTTGTTGCAGTGTTGAGGTAGTGAAAGGCGGATGTGGATTGCGTGCGACGGATTTGCGGTCAATTTTTTCTACGCTAAACGAGGTATTTTGTAATGTATTAGTCGCATTTTGTGCATCCGCTTGGGTGCTCAACGCATAACGATCTAGTTTAATTCCATCAAGGTGGGTCAAGCGCGTGATTAACTTTGACCCATGCACCGTGTCGAAGATTGCTTCCACCGTCCAGTATTCCTGGGGAAGGAATACTTCGATTTCGCTCTCGCGTTCGCAAATGAGCCGCAGTGCCACCGACTGGACTCGTCCTGCCGAGCGGCTGCCTGGAAGTTTGCGCCACAGTAGAGGTGATAGGGTAAAGCCGACGAGATAATCGAGGGCCCGGCGGGCGAGATATGCTTGGATTAACCCGTCATCGAGGTCTCGCGGTTGCTGTATTGCCTCCAGGACGGCGTCTCTGGTTACCTCGTGAAATACAATTCGTTTGACGCTGACACCATTGAGAACATTTCTTTGCTCGAGCTCCTCGCGAACATGCCAGGAAATTGCCTCGCCTTCACGGTCGGGATCGGTCGCTAAATACAGATGTTTGGCACCTTTGGCAGCTTCGGCAATGGCTTTTAAGCGCTGTTGTGATTTGTCGCCGATTTGCCAAACCATATTGAAATCTTGTTCGGGATCTACTGATCCGTCTTTGGGCGAAAGATCCCGCACATGGCCGTAGCTGGCGAGCACGGTAAACCCGTCGCCCAGATATTTGTTTATTGTCTTGGCCTTGGCTGGTGACTCGACGATTACAATGTCCATTTGACTACATTAATCCGTGACATAACGCCGGTGTCGGCATTTGCCAACGCGCGACTGTAATTGATATATTGTTACCAATTTCTTTTCAAACAAGTAGAACGCGGTTTCCTTTGTGACGACCAACTATCTCCGAAATTTGGAGAACCGTAACCGATACGGTGGCAGACAATTGGCACTCACGTACCAATTCGTCAATACTTACCAGACTTTGTCTCATTTTACGTTATATCCTCTT
>CAYZMI010000125.1:0-5316 GCA_964479475.1 uncultured Rhodospirillaceae bacterium
GGTCTGATTTTAGCGATTTTAACTGTAAATTCCGGTTCGAACCCGAACCGATTTTCTTTAAGTGTAAGCTTGCGAAGTACTGCACTTCTCATGACCTTGAACCCCGTCTCCATATCCGACAAGTCGAGGTTCGTTATGGCATTTGAAAGCAATGTCAAAATGCGGTTACCCACTGCGTGCCAGTAATACAACACGTGCCCTTCCGCGCCGCCCCGGAAGCGAGAGCCATAGACAACGTCCGCGCGTCCATCAACTATCGGTGTGAGGAGTTTAGGGTAATCTACAGGACTGTATTCCAAGTCTGCATCCTGAATTAAGATCACCTCGCCAGTCGCTTCTGCGAAGCCGGTTCGGAGCGCGGCCCCTTTACCTAGATTTACTTCATGAAACACCGCGCGCACCGCTGGCTCACGCTCTGCTAATTTGGTTGCAAGCTCTACGGTCCCGTCGACCGATCCATCATCTACAAGGACTAGTTCGAGTGACATACCTAATCGGTCTGCCGCAAGGACACGGGCGACCGATGCCTCCAGCGTGCGGATTTCGTTATAGGCGGGCATGATGACGGAAAGTATCTCGGCTTTAGCCATGGCTACGGTATATTATTTTCACAAGATATGTGGTCGACCTTCGTAATGGTCTCGTGGTGCTGGTGCAACCGTTGAGATTGTAGTCAACCTATGACAGCTGCGCAGTTCTTTCTTCGGTCTATAATATTGTTCCATATTATTCACCCATTTACAGTGTGTAATATTGCTCCGTCAGCCCGGGTTCAAGCTAATTGGCTTGAGTTTCTAGTGGGATGGCTCTGCAAGTTGGATCTGCGGAACAATTCATATCGCTGTTTACTTTCTGCAAGAGATAGTATGTCTCAATATTCGAAATATTTTCAATTTGGGACGTTCTGTGGCTTGCCCTAAATTGATCTCTGTTGTGCTTACTCTCTTCTCCGTTAAATTAAGGTTACGAGTAGAAAATATCATGCACATCCTCTCTTGGAGTGACGTAGGCGTGTTTGAATGTAAAGGGAACACGACATTGAGAATTTAGTTGTTCAAAACGTGGTATGGACATTTTTGAAATTAGATTGAGGGAGCGTAAGGAATGAAAACCCTGGGATTTATTGGAACTGGTGGCATGGGTAGTGGCATGGCAACCAACCTGATCGAGGCGGGCTATAGCCTGGTGGTAAATGATCTGAGGCGTGAACAAGCCGAGGGGCTGGAGAGCCAAGGTGCACAGTTTGCAAACACCCCCAGAGAAGTGGCGGAGGCATGCGACGTCGTGCTCTCGATGTTACCGAATAATGATGCGGTGATGGAAGTTGGCCTTGGGAAAGGGGGACTTGTCGAGGTGACCGATGGCGCTAAAGAGTGGATCGATTTTAGTAGCATCGATAAAGACACTATTGTCGCCATCAGCAATAAGTTAGGAAAGACAGGTTGGACGGTCGTTGACGCTTCCGCTGGCGGGGTTGAGGAAGTGGCGGCGGCCGGTGAATTAGCGCTTTGGCTTTCGGGTTCCAAGACCTTATTCGATGAGTATCAGCCGGTATTGAAGGCTATGGGTAAATCGATTCTCCATGTAGGCGAACTCGGCAATGCCAAACTCGTAAAGAACGCCATGGCGATGTTCGCTGCTGTACAGCACATGAGCCTGGTGGAGATCTGCTCTTGGCTGAAAAAGGGTGGACTTGATGAGGCCACCTTCCAGACAATTGTCAAAAACTCTCAGCAGGATTCTGTGGCAACGCGGCGTATCATGGAAACCGTGGTGAGCGGCAATTACAAACCCCGAAAATCGTGGATGCCAAAGGACGTGGGCTTTGGTCTCGATATGGCGCGTGAGATGGAGGTCCCGATGCCGTTTGTTGGTCTCGCGCAACAGATGTTTGCAGTCGCGCAGGCAACGAAACATGACGGTTACGAGGCTACCGGTATAGCTTGCAACCTGTACAATTTGCTCAATGGTGAGGAAACTATGAAGGGTTGAGACGAACTGCCATTAATACAATTTGTAGCGGCTATCCATAATGGATACCCGGAAATATAATATAGGCTTGTAAATTTGAATGACGCTGCTGACCACCCACCCATCGTTGACCCCATTAAAGCTGGTGCCATCCGGCTAGCCCTATTCCTACCCCAGTACGCGAAGAGTCCGGCAGGAGAGATAAACCCAATCGGCGCTGGTCTGGTTGCTTATGAGTTAATCAGTGCGTTTGCGGAACGTTGCGGCATCAAGTTTGAGATTGTCCAGCAGCCGTCACCTCCAAAGGCGATAGAGATACTTAATTCTGGCGGCTGTGATGTAATGATCCTGGGCTTTGACGAGTTGCGTAGACAGTTGGTCGATTATACCCCACCTGTAATTCAGTTCGACTTTGCTTATCTCGTTCCTTCGGGTTCACCCATAACAGAAAGTTGTCAAGTTGACCGCTCAGGCCATCGTATCTCTGTGCCACGAGGTCATGCCTCTTGGATGGTGCTTAAGCGGTCAATCATGCATGCTGAGATCGTTGGCACCGACCTGCCGGATGAAGCCTTTGCGTTGTTCCGTGATGGTAACGTTGATGTATTCGCCTTACCTCGCGAGCAGCTAATCGATTATGCAGCCATGCTACCCGGCTCTAACATTCTAACGGAAGGCTTCGGTATCAACGTTGTGGGTTTAGCGGTTGCAAAAGGACAATCGCAGTTTCTCGGATTGATCAGCGAATTCGTCGAAGAAGCTAAGTCCTCAGGTTTAGTTGGCCGCCTTTTGGCGGAGGCAGAGCTGACTTTGCGTGGCTTCGACGTCGCAAACTAGACCGGTTGATGACACAAACGTAGTTGTAATTTTGGCATAGTTACCCCTTGATGTACTTGAACATTTGGGGTCATTACGAAGAATAATTCCGATATTGTTACTTACGGTAATAATCTATAGCTGATAAACGCGTACTATCGGATTGGGAGACTATTATGACCGGCGTTGCGCGGGACGAACTCGAAATCACTGATCTTCTATTCCGCTGGGGCCAAGCCCGTGATTCCGACGACTGGCAGACCTTAGCCGCCTGTTTTCATGATGATGCGACCATCCAAATTTCGTGGATGTCGGGTTCGGCGCGGGATTTTCTTGAAGGATCGAAAAATATGGCCGCTACGCGACCCGCTGGAGCGCATGTCAAACACGTGTTCACTGGGCCATGGATCAAGGTTCGAGGCAATCGAGCATTCAGTCGCTGTCACGCCAACCTCTATGCCCGGGCGCGGATTGACGGGTACGAATTCGATTTCGAGTCATTCTTTCGTTTTTTCGACCTGCTGGAAAAGCGTGACGGCATATGGCGCCTTTTCAACAGGGTTGGCGTGTATGAAAAAGACACAATGACTCCAGTCGAACCAGGTGGTGTCCCTGCGTCATATTTCGCGGATATGGACCTTTCAGCCTTCCAGACGGAGACACGATTCCTCTCTTACCGCCAGAGCCGTACCGGCGTGCCAACAACACCTAACATGATCACCGTATACAGCCCTGAGGAAGCCGCGCTTAAAGCCCACCATGAAGCCTGGCTAACAGAAGGTTGAGTGGTCGCGCAAAATACCTACTCCACTCCCATCAACGGTAGAACATTAATTCTACTAGGCACGATTATCGATGATACTCACTTATTGCCGTACCCCGCTGTTGGAATGGATCTAGTATTCATGAAATTGTTTGATAATGGTGAGGCGTATACAGAAACCAAATATAATAAATAGCTTGGTAATGCTGGATTGATAGATTTCTAGAAGGAACCCCACTTAAATTGAGGCCTCCAACCTTTAATGAAAGAGGAAGATGATCAAAAAGTCGGATTGGTTATATTTTCTTATCGCTATAGTCGCCGGTTTCGCTTTGATGAGATGGTTCTTTGGGTGAACTAATTTGAGAAACATCCTTCAGGTTCATTTGCAGTAACTTTAGTTCAACGCCTCCACAGGGCTGGATTATGTCCCATGATTTTTATTCTCTTGAGTGCGGCAGACCTTGTTTGATATCTCAATAAAGGCATAAATCTATCTAATCTTAGGGCTCAAAATATAAAAATTGTTTAATAAAATTATTATTAAGAACGGGGATTAAGAACAATGCCCAGACATCGCGGCGTATTTGATCCGTTGAAATCGGAACCCTATGAGTTAAGTCGCTCGCGCATAGAAAATTTCGTCAAATGTCCTGCGTGTTTTTACCTTCAACAGGTGGCGGGCATTAAGTTTCCAAGTATTCCCGGCTATAACATCAATGAGGCAACTGACGTCCTATTAAAACGAGATTTCGATGAACACCGTAAAGCAGGAACAAGCCATCCATTTTTGAAAAATAATGGGATGGAATATTTTATTCCCCTTAAAGATGACCGTTTTGAGCATTGGACCCAAAGCCTCCATTTTGGCGCTGAGGGACGTTTCAACACAATCCATGAAAAAACCAATTTGAAGGTTGGTGGCGGGTTAGATGATGTTTGGTTAAATATGAAGACCGGCCAAGTACACTTGGTAGATTACAAAAGCACCTCCCAAAAATCCCCTGGGAAAGACATTACACTAGATGATTGGTGGAAGGCCTCTTACAAGCGGCAAATGGATCTATATATCTGGATTATGAGGCGATTAGGTATGGATACCTCAGATGTAGGGTATTTCCTTTATTGCGATGGGGACCGTTTTACGGAAGCGCCATTTTTGAACGAAAGTGGTGCCTCAATGGAGTTCAAAATGAGTTTGTTGGTTTATCAGAGCGATTTGTCTTGGATTGAGCCAACGCTGGTTAAGATCAAACGATTACTCCATGCCGAAAAATGTCCCGATCATGCAGAGAAATGCGAGCACGGTAGTTTTTTAGCCGCTTGCGAAAAGTTGTAAATGGTCGTTTGACAAAATAAGCGGCGTATTATCAATCCACCGGGCTACCGTCCCATTCTATGACGTATAAGTTGTCACCATCTGAAGCTGTATAAGCCCATCCACTTTCCCAATCGCCACCGGGAGAAAAGGCGCAACATGCCCACCCAGAATTATCATCTAGCCAATCAAAAAGTTCTTCTGGTTCGTTAAGGTCTTTGACTTCGATATCAAAGTGTATTGCCGCACTGATAACAAAATCACCTTCATCCGATCCAACGCGGATTTGAGTATTATCGCTCGAGCATTTAATTAAAATGTCATCGGTCGCAGCTAAATGTTCCGTCGGATCGCAATCCATATTTCCCCATGCGCATTCGAAGTCCAAGATAGACATTAGGATTGAGGCAGCTTCTTCGTGTTTATTTTGTTCACAAAGTTCGATGGC
>CAYZMI010000126.1:0-1663 GCA_964479475.1 uncultured Rhodospirillaceae bacterium
CCGATGTACCCACTAATGTCACAGAAAAGATGATCACTGAGCTGGGTGACGTCGCTAAGGGCTTTGAGGAAGCGGATTGCGTTGTCGAACAAGATTTTGATAGTAAGCCTATGCACCAGGGTTATATTGAACCTCAGGGGTGCATCGCCGATTATTCCGAAGATGGGCAAATTGAGCTTTGGTGCTGTACTCAGGCGCCATTCGTTTATCGGGACCGTTTGACTGCTATCCTCAAGCTTGAATCGTCTAAGATTAACGTGATGCAATCTGAACTTGGCGGCGGGTTTGGTGGCAAGACAGGTTTCTATGCAGAACCAATCTCCATCCTTCTGTCAAAGAAGGGGCATGCGCCGGTTAAAATTGTGTTAACACGGAATGAGGTATTCCGCGGTACGGGGCCCGTTTCGGGAACAAATTCCACAATCAAGATGGGTTGCACAAAAGATGGAAGGATTACTGCGGCCCAAGCCAACCTGGTATTTCAAACCGGGCCGTTTACGGGCTCCATGTATTTCAATGCGCCCAACGCTATGTTTACGCGCTACGATCTGGACAATGTCCACATTACCTCTCGTGAAGTGGTATCTAACCGACCCAAGGTGAACTCTTTCCGAGCGCCCTGCGTGCCACAGATCGTATTCGGCGTCGAAGGTGTCATTGAGGAGATGGCGAGAAAAATAGGAATGGATCCGATCGAATTTCGTCTGAAAAATGCCGCCGATGATGGGCATACCGCTATTTACGGCGATACCTGGGGTCCAATCGGATTTATCGAGACCTTGAAGGTTGCTAAGGAGTGCGAGCATTACAAATCACCAGTTAAGGAAGGCGAGGGGAGGGGGATATCTACCGGTTTCTGGTTCAACCGAGGTGGAGAAACTGCCGGATCGTTGACTTTAGCACCAGATGGAACTGTAACGGTTGTGATTGGCACTGCAGATGTGGCTGGCTCGCGTATTTCCATTGCCATGATGGCGGCGGAAGAGCTCGGCATTCCCGTCGATAAGGTCCGAGTTTCCTTTTCTGATACCAACTCGCTTGGGTTTAATCGCGTCACTGCCGGTAGTCGGACAACATATTCGGTAGGTATGGTGGTAGTGAATAATGCACGAACCGTAATTAAGGAACTTTGTCGTCGCGCCGCTGGTATTTGGGATGTTCCCGAAGACAGTGTTGTATATGAGGATGGCCAAGTTCGACCGGCCAGTTCGAACGTGGGTGATTTTGAACCTCTGTCAATCGGTGACATTACAAATAAAACCGGTATGAGCCAGGGTCCTATCGCCGGTCATTCCGAGATGAATGTGACCGGAGCGGGCCCCGGTTTTGCGGTAAATATTGTCGATGTCAAAGTTGATAAAGGTACGGGCCGCGTCGAGTGCACCCGCTACACAGTGGTCCAGGATTGTGGTAAGGCGATCCACCCAATCCAGGTAGAAGGCCAGGTCCAGGGCGGTGCCATTCAGGGTCTTGGATGGGCATTGAACGAGGAATACATATATGACGAAAATGGATGTCTCGATAATGCGAGTTTCCTCGACTACCGCATGCCAGTTGCTTCAGATGTGCCTATGGTTGATACGGTCCTTGTTGAAGTTCCAAACCCTGCGCATCCGTTCGGGCTCCGTGGCGTTGGTGAAGTACCGGTAGTGCCCACTATGGC
>CAYZMI010000126.1:1763-5307 GCA_964479475.1 uncultured Rhodospirillaceae bacterium
GTCCAATCCCTCGAAAATGAAATTGGTGTCAAGCTGTTTGACCGTACCAAAGAACGAATGTTGCCTACACGGCTGGGATCAATTCTCGTCGATCGATCAATTCGCGCTTTCGAGCACCTAAAAAGCGCCGATGCGGATTTGACTAAGCTGGCTCGATCCACCGGACAGTCGACCGGTGTGCAGCCACTTGCACCATTTATTAGCAATCACGAGCTCAATGCCGTGATCATGATTGGTGATGTACATAGTGTGACATCTGCTGCCACTCGACTGGGCGTATCTCAGCCCGCCGTTAATCGCTCTCTAAGAAATCTCGAACAACGTCTAAATATCCGTTTATTTGACCGCACTGCCCAAGGAATGGTCCCTACATCCAGCGGAGAAATACTCATCCGAAGAGCTAAATTGGCTTTAGTGGAAATCAACCAAGGAATGGAAGAGATTGCTAACGTCCGTGGTCGAGCGCTCGGTCGTATATCGATCGGTTTATTACCACTATCTCGTGTTTATTTGGCGCCCTTGGCAGTGACCCGGTTACTTGACGAATTTCCTGAGGCCGATGTTAATATCGTAGACGGAATTTATGACCAGCTCTTAGCGGATCTTTGCAACGGTGATATAGACCTGATAGTTGGTACAATCCGCGATCCGTCACCTGTAGATGGTATTGTATCTGAAACGTTGTTCGAAGATGGCATGGTGATAGCCGCTCGCTCTGATAACCCTATATTTGAAAATGAAACCATCACTTTTGAGCATTTGAAGGGTGTCGAGTGGGTGCTCCCCCACAAGGGTGTGCCTCTGCGAAATCAATTCAATGATCTTTTGAAAGCCAACGGTGTACCGCTTCCCAAGCACACAATCGAAACGGGTTCCACAAGCGTTATTAGAACGGTCTTGATGGGTAGTGACCGGCTGACCGCGGTTTCACGTACTCAAATTCATCATGAAGAAAAACATGGGCTTTTAAAAACGTTAAAGCTGGCCACAAACGTACCCAAACGCCCAATCGGAGTGGTGACTAGAACCGACTATGTGCCAACTCCCGCAATTACAGCTCTGCTAAAGCATTTACGCGATGTAGCGGTCGAAATTTCCCGTTCTTATAATTAGACTAGGTAGCGCTTCGGTCAAATTTCCCTATTGAAAAACAGAGGCGACATCTGGCGCGTGACCGCCAATATGTTTGCTCAGGAACTTTAAAGTTTTTGTCCATGCATCCCTCGCCGCGTGCTCACGATATTTGGGACCGCCCATGAAAGCGTGCCCAGCGCCGTCGTATCGATGAAATTCATGTTCTTTCTCCAATCCCATCAGGATTTCCTCTAGTCGATCAACATCCTCTGGGGAAGGGTTGGTATCATCGTTGCCAAAAAACCCCATAACGGGTGCATTGATTGCATCCATCCGTGTGGCGGGGGGGGGAAGGCTCCCAACTTGCCCAAATGTATTTCCGCTGTAGAAGGGACAACCGCATTTGAATAATTTAGGCCAGCTGATTATACCTAACCATGTCGTACGGCCGCCCATGCAATGTCCTAGCAAGGCCAGTCGATCACCATCAACTTTCTTTTGACCTTCCAACCAATCGGCGGCGGATTTTAGATCTAGTGCCATCTGCTCATCTGCGAGAAATTCACGTCGTCGTTCGATATCCATTCCTGGTGGTAATGCGTGATAATGGTTGGGTGCGATAGCAGCATACCCGTTACCTGCGAGGTCATCGACAACCCACTTGGTAAAATCGTCGATGCCATCCTTGTGAAATGCGACGACGACACCTGGAAATGGTCCAGGTCCCTCCGGCACATTCACATACGCATTTGTAATTATGTCTGTCGAATCGTTAACATCAGGAATAATAAAATCGATAGTTGAGCCCATTAGTATTTCTCCTCAGGTAACTTTGACTAGTAATTCTTATGATAAATATTCTCGCACGCGCGATCAGATCTTGTGCCCCTCTGGTAACACAATTGAAGATAAGACGGATTTAACAAATCTTTTATTACACTAGAAATTCTGGATGTTTCTGGTCATCTGCCCTTAAACTGAGATGACGGATTTTCTGATCCAGTTCCTTATTCGCAAGGCTGAGCCCGACATTTAAGGAGCATGTAGACATATCATTAGGAAACAATTCGATCATTGTTAGACTGTTAATTCGATGCTATGTGCTTTCCAATTCTTCACGCCGTAATTCGAGTCTAAGCCATTCTTCTTCAGCTGCCGCTAAATCGGTTTGCGCTGCCTTTAAAACTGCCACTGTAGATTCGAATAGTTTCAGATTGGATCGGAAAAGATCAGGATCCTCAAGTGTCGTCTGATAATTTAATATCTGCGTTTGTAGTACAGAAATTTTTTCTGGAAGTATTTTTAAAGCATGGATTTCTTTATAAGAAAGTTTAGATTTTCTCACCTGATTTTCTAACGGCTTGGTTCTTTTACGTTTATGGTTTCTCGCTTCTTGTTCTTCAAACGTAGTATTCTGACTCAAAATATTGTCGGAGTACCCACCAGGATATTCCGTCCACTTACCGTTCCCTTCGAAGGCAACGATTGACGTGACTGTTCGATCAATAAAATCCCGGTCGTGGCTGACAATCAGCACAGTGCCTTTGTAATCTGAGAGCATTTCTTGCAGTAAATCGAGCGTTTCGAGATCTAAATCATTTGTCGGTTCATCAAGCACTAAAAGGTTGGAAGGTTTAGCTAACGCCCGCGCTAGCATCAGCCGGCTCCGTTCACCACCGGAAAGCACCTCTACCGGTGTATTAGCTTGTTCAGGTGTAAACAAATAATCTTTCATATAGCTTACTACATGCCGAGGCCTTCCCTGAACTGAAACTGAAACATTACCACCGCCGATGGCTTTTGAGAGCGAAGATTTGGGGTCGAGATTTTCGCGACGTTGATCAAGGGTGACCAAGTTTAAATTTGTACCAAGCCGAACTGAACCTTCATCGGGAGTCATTACGCCCGTCAAAATATTGAGGAGGGTTGTTTTGCCTGCTCCATTGGCACCCACAATCCCTATACGGTCTCCTCTCCGAACGCGTAGTGAAAAATTTTTTAAAACTAGCTTTTTTCCAAATGATTTAGAGATATTTTTGGCTTCAATTACCAACCTGCCCGATAATTCGCTTGTTGTTGCGGTCATTGTGACTTGACCCTGCTGAGCTCGCTGTTCCCGGCGTTCTTCTCTCAGTGAATACAAAGCCCTCAGCCTACCTTGATTACGCTTTCGCCTTGCTTTAACACCTTGACGTAACCAGGTAGTTTCAGATTTTATCTTACGGTCTAGCTCGTGTCGGTCCCGCTCGTTTTGTTCGATTATCTCGTCACGCCAGTTCTCAAAAGCGCTAAAACTATTTCCCAGGCGACGCGTGATGCCGCCTTCCAGCCAAACCGTAATTTGCGATAAGTTTTCCAAAAATCGCCTATCATGACTGACGATAATCAGAGTGACCTGTGATCCCATAAGTTGGCTTTCAAGCCACTCAATGGTTGGTAAATCCAAATGATTGGTTGGTTCATCCAATAA
>CAYZMI010000127.1:0-5299 GCA_964479475.1 uncultured Rhodospirillaceae bacterium
ACAAAGAGAGCGATCGGCAAAATGACAACCAAGAAACTCGGCAACAACAACATTGTGAAATAGACGAATAAAGAAGCGGACAGTCCGCGGTTCACAATCATTTCCACAAACCGAAGAGATTGTGTTAGCCAAACAACGCATGTCAGCGTCACGGCGACAAATAGTGTCGTCGTTAATAACTGCCAAAATATATATCTGTAAATTCGCGTCATATAGAAACCCTAGACAGTGGATAACACTCTGTTACAAGAAAGAAAATACGGCTAACAAGGGATGTACCTAATTTTATTTACGTTAAAATCTTTGCCATTCGTGAGGTCGCATTGAGAGAACGTTTTCCCCTCCTTTATTCTCTATTTAATAAAATTCGACGGGATTTATATCTGATAGGACTAAAATTATCGGGGAAAGCGACTGACTCTGAATCTATATTTCAATTTTATTTTGAACGAAATCTATTTGGTGATGCCACATCACTTTCCGGCACTGGTTCTTCACTGGCCGCTACGAAATCCATCCGCGCATCAATCCCGTCATTACTTGCTGAACTAAATGTTGGCCTCCTCATCGATGTACCTTGCGGCGATTTTTTTTGGGCTAAAGAGTTGTCCTGGGAAAAAATTCAGTATGTCGGAGCTGATGTTGTTCCTACTCTTATTGAGCAAAATCTACATAAACATAGTGCCGATGGAATCGAATTCGTTGTTTTAGATATATTAAAAGATCCATTGCCCAACTGTGATCTCGTACTATGTCGCGATTTATTTATCCACTTTCCAAACGATCTTGTGCGAACAGCTCTAAAAAACATAAAAAGCTCCGGTGCTCGTTACCTGCTTACAACCCAATATGATGGGGTAAAATCTAACCGTGATATTTCATTAGGATCATTTAGACCGATTAATTTGACGCTGCCGCCATTTAATCTTCCTCTTCCAGAAAGAAGAATTCCCGACGACGACTACCACAAAATTTGGCGCCGCACACTCAGTTTGTGGAGTGTCGATAATGTGCCGATTTACGATTAATCGGTGGATCCGGGCCCTGGCATTGACAAGTAATTCATCCGTTTAGTTTCTCGTCTTCCCCGGCTTACGGTATCCAGAATTATGCCACACGCTACCGATATAAATGCTAATACCATAATACCTGTCGATAATATCGCCGTTGGCAATCTTGGCACGAGTCCCGATTTTAAATAGGTCAATAGCAATGGATAGGCTAAAAACAGCGATACTAAAGCTAATATGATGAATATGGCGCCGAAAAAACGGGCAGGCCGAACTTCTTTGAACAGAAAAACAATGGTTGCAAATATTCGTATGCCGTCGCGCCATGTGTTTAGCTTACTAAGCGAACCCTCTGGACGCGTGGCGTAGGTAGCATTTACCTCCCCAACAGGCATTTTCAACTCTAACGCATGTATGGTTAATTCTGTCTCAATTTCAAAGCCTGATGCGAGGGCAGGAAAGGATTTGACGAAACGTTTTGAAAAGGCGCGATAACCTGAAAGTATATCAGTGAAACGGTGTCCAAATAGCCAGCCGACAAACTTTGTTAACGTCTTGTTGCCTACCTTGTGACCGCGCCTGAATGCGTCATCCGACTTGTTTCGAAGTCGCACGCCAACAACCATATCAAGGGCATCATCTAATATTTTGCTTACCAGTGCGGGCGCAATTGTCGGATCATACGTGCCGTCGCCATCGGCCATGAGATATACATCTGCGTCGATATCCGAAAACATTCGCCTAACGACATTGCCTTTGCCTTGCAACTGTTCTTTTCTTACGATCGCACCTGCCGCCCGCGCTCGGTCAATCGTTTTATCAGTAGAATTATTGTCATAGACATAAACCCGGCATGTTGGAAGAGCGTTGCGAAATTCGCTAACGACTTCACCAATGGTAATCTCTTCATTGTGACACGGAATTAGAACGGCGATATTATTTGGCATTTTTCAGCGTGTTGTGGTTACCGCTTCCACTCCTGGTTGTGGCCAACGCAAAACAACGGACCAACCTTTCTTTGACCTCGCTAGCAAATATGAGTGTTGCGGGGGCAGTGAAATTTCTAACGCTTTTGACACCATTGAATTTGCGGAATAAATCCATATATGGCTAGCTCTGCCTTTCTCTGCAGCCTGTCGGATCGATTTGGTTGTCGGGTTGCTCCAAGAGTTGATTTCTCCAATAATTCGCGCTGACCCGTAGAGTCGGTAACGCATTATTACAAGGTAATTACCATCGTCTACAGGGTCGACCAACAATAGTCGATCCTTCGGCGACAGAATTTTAAACATATCTTGAGATGAGGATCGGGCAAATTCATATCGTGGATGAGAGTCAAATCGAAGTTTAGTGCTCATTGCGACAGGTGTAAAAACTACTAATGCGATGCACAGGGGCCCCAGAATTTTTGGAACTTTTTGGATCAAATACCTGCGCCAAAGCATAGCGAACATATAGGCTACAAATAATAAACAAACTCCACCAAGATGTGTATTGTAACGCCAATATGAACCTACTCTTAAGGCATCGAGCTTACTGAACGCGGCAACGTAAGTTAGTAGCAAAAACGAGTTATATGCCAAGAACATAATGGCCGCCAAAATTACCAGCCGATCAAAATCTGTACGCGGTCGCCAAATCACTTTCGCGGCAATAATGATTGCGAGCAACATAATGCCGAAATAACCGCCTTTTTTACTCGCAACTACGCCCATTTGCGCCAGAATGTCTGGAATAATACTAAAATACCATTCATCGATTGGTCGAAACGCGAACTCACCACCGGGAATATGAAGCGCTACATGATAACGCCAGGCCCCATAAACGATTAATGGTAGTGCTAACGCCGGTATTGTGATCGAAGCTAAATGCCTCCATCCTATAGTTGGATCGCGCCAAACGATAATCATCGATGCAATTGCAATTGAAATTAAAAATACAAGATTAACTTGCTTCAATCCGATTGCCACCGTCAGTACTAAGCCCAACTGCCAGGAATACCTCTTAGCTTCCTCTGGTTTATCTTCGGACAGCGCATTTAACGTCATCCAGATGATTGCTACTGCAAACCCAATGATAATTGATGTGGGGGCATCCGAATATGAGCTGAAAACAAGTCTTGTCACGTAAGTAGGGTTCAACGCTGTTACCAAAAGTCCCGCAAAGGCACAGCGGCTCCAACTCACTGGAAGGTCCGTAGATTCGCTCCAACGATAATCTTTGTTGGTTTGGTTGACGACTAGGCGAGAAATAAACAGTCCAAAACTCAAATACAGAATAAGGCTAAATAAGGCGGCAGCGTTTTCAACAAAATGTTGGGCTATCCGGCTTGCGAAATAGATAATTAAAGATAGGCCATAGGGGTAGGCAGGATATACTGAGGGGCTGGCAGGTAGATCCTGTCGTGGAAACGAATCATGTTCGACTAAAAATCTTGCATTGGGTAACCATTGGGTGAGTTCATCCCATTGGGTGGGCGTCATAGATGCGCCAAGCGCCAAAATTGGTAGGGCGAGGATAAGCAATTTCCACGCACCTGGCGGCCCCAACCCGCCATGTCGTTTGTATGCAATATAAATTGCTGGAAGGAAAATTAAGGCACTTAGACCCGCTACCAATGTAAAATTTTTAATCCCAACAGCGCCTGCAATTGTGAATATTACGATGGCGACTGCCCAGCCATACAGAAGCTGTGCTTCTTTCAATTGAGTTCGAGAGCTAACGAGTGCACCAACTGCGGTAAAATTCGCCGCTAACAACACAACGGCAAATAAACCAATCAGTTGTTCAAAGGTTGGTATGAGGTTATTCAGAAAATCGTTCATTAATTATATGTCCAGGGCAGAGCAACCTATAAAAATGTCTTCGGAACACAAACAGCACACTGACCTTGAATCGAGGCCGTTGACTATGGAGATTTCCTTGCCTTGTTAATCACCTTATATTTAAAGCGGGTTCGTCAGACCATCCTGCCAAGTCATTTGCATTGGGTAGTCACATTTTACTTATAAATTGGCACTCGAGATATTTTGAGCGGTTTCTAATTACATATCAAAACAAAATAGTTTGAAGACTATATTCGATGGATAACCGAAATTCATTGGCTATCAAAAATAGCCTAATTCAGAGAGTTCTTTTTGCCGCAATTAGCGGATCAATCGGCCCAATCGGTTATTTTGCACCCAAGGGCATGTGGATTCCGATCTCGTTGATGGTTCTTTGGGGTGCGTCATCAATATTTAAAACTAACGCACTAGAGATTCGTATCTTTATTCGTCAGAATTTCATTTTTTTGCTTTTGCCCATCTATGGAATATTGACTGCGGCTTGGGCCTTGGTTCCTGAAGATGCAGCTGTGACCAGCCTGAAAATACTGATTTGTATTTTAATTGCACTTACAATTAATTTTCTCGTTCCTCGGTTAACGGAACAGGAGAGGTCATTGTTTGTAATTTCAGTTGCATGCGGATTATTCATGGCTCAATTGGTTGTAATTGTTGCCATTTTATTGTCCAGCGTTGGTCCCAAATTTACTTGGAGACCAGAGTTTGAAGCAGATATATTTAGTCGTGGTGCAGCGATTACTGCCTGTCTTGTAATCCCCCTCTCTGTGGCCATTGTTCGAAACCGGACGAAGACACTGGCTTTGGTATTTACTATCGTATGTCTTGTGACAATCATGTTGCTTGATAACGACGGCGCCAAAATTGCGATAATAATTAGTCTAGCGGTTTACGCGCTTGTGGTTTGGCGTCGGTTTTTATTTTTGCCCGTTGTCGCTACCACGTTAGCAATTAGTTTGATCTTTCCGGCATTTTTTGCCAGCAGCATTAGCAACGATTTTCTATGTAAAACATATGATAACATGACATCGGCTGCTCATCGTTTGATGATTTATGAATATGGCACTCAAAAAATTATGGAAAAACCAATTCTTGGTTGGGGTATGGATGCGTCCAGATCGGTGCCTGGTGGTACCAGACCTAGTATGATTTATGACTGTGCATTTTCAGATCTCCCAGTTAGAGATTACGCTATCGGTGGAAGACTACCTCTGCACCCGCACAACGCGGCAATCCAAGTTTGGCTGGAACTAGGATTAATAGGGGCGGTGTTATCAGTAACGCTATTGTTTGTGATCCTGTCTCGGATGCGGGCCCATAATACCGATGAAATTGGTCCCGCATGGATTGCTAGTATGTTTGTGGGGACATTCTTAGTCTACAATATTAGCTTCGGTGTTTGGCAAAGTTGGCTCATGTTCTCCATGATCATTCTGTGCGCAATAA
>CAYZMI010000128.1:0-5196 GCA_964479475.1 uncultured Rhodospirillaceae bacterium
ATTTCATCAGGCATTATCGCACGCTCACGAATTTCAAATCCGCGAGCCCGGGCCAACGTGATTACCGAGCGCCTAGTGATGCCGTCGAGAAAACAATCGGGGGTTGGGGTGTGGAGTATGCCGTTAATCACTAAAAACACGTTAGCGCCCGTGGTCTCCGCCAGCCGGCCACGCCAATCCATCATAAGCGCGTCGTCAAAACCCGACGCTTCAGCACTATGCTTAGCTAAGGTGCAAATCATGTAGAGTCCAGCCGCCTTGGCATGAACAGGCTCACATTCAGGTGATGGGCGTTTCCATTCAGCCCATTTTAGCTTTATGCCCTTCATCCGTGCTTCAGGCGAAAAATATGATGGCCACTCCCACACAGCGACGGCTAAATGAATGGCTGTTTCTTGAGCCGACACGCCCATCATTTCACTCCCACGCCAAGCGACCGGCCTAACATAGGCATCTGCATATCCCTGGGCCGCCACAGTATCCTGGGTCGCTTGCTCGATTTCTTCCAGCGAATAGGGAATTTCGAACCCCAAAACCTGGGCTGAATTGATCAGCCTTTCGGTATGTTCGCGCAACCGGAAAACCTGGCCACCATAGACGCGCTCACCTTCGAACACGCAGCTACCGTAATGCAGCCCGTGCGACAGCACATGAAGATTAGCTTCCCGCCAACGACGCAAAGCACCATCAAACCAAATTTGGCCATCTTGATCGTCGAAATTGAGCATAGAAGCAAAACCTACGATATTGACGGAAAGGCGAAGAGCTATGAATTCAAAATCCCGGAAACAGGTTGCCATGGGTAACATTCCCGTGCATATATGTCAACATGACTGACTTAAAATCCAGCGTCAATCCGTTATTTCTACGGGACGAGGAGTTGCGCCAAGGGATAGAACTTATTTTCTATGCTTATCGCGATTTCACAGCCGAACCCGATACCATACTTGCACAATATGGGTTTGGACGGGCGCACCATCGGGTAATATATTTTGTCGGCCGCAACCCGGAAATCACCGTATCGGAACTGCTTGGAATACTGCAGATTACTAAGCAAAGCCTATCGCGCGTATTGAGCCAACTTGTGCGGGAGCAATTTATTATTCAACGTCCCGGCAAACGCGATCGTCGTCAGCGCCTCCTAGAGTTGACCGCGAAAGGGAACGAACTGGAACGTCAACTGACCCAGAACCAGCGGGAACGAATCGCCCGCGCATATCGCGAGGCGGGGGCAGAAGCGGTCCAAGGATATCGCAAAGTGATCTTGGGTATGATCAACGAAGATGACAGACGGCATTTTATGATGGAGTCACGTTCCCGTTCACTCCGTGCGGATCGCCGCTAGTGCGTTGAGCATGATAACGGAACCAACCCGCTTCAGGGGTAAATAGATAGGTCACCTAAATCAAATGGAGAAATGAAATTTGTTTCCCGGTCATAATTTCAGCAAAATATGACGCCGCGATGCTAAGCACTTTAGCCCAGTAGTCGCGCAAACTGGGCGTATGTCCACCACCCCGTAAAATATTAGATGAAAGATCAACCGCCCACCCCATCCATTGGTAACTCCGCCACTGTTTGAAGGCGTGGTTGGATATTACGGCAATACTCCAGCATAATTTGTCGACGTATGGTCTTGTCAAACGGGCCGGTTATCCGAATTTTTTCACCGTATGAAGATGGTTGACCGGGCCGTGCCCGGCACCGAGTCCTGGGGCCGTACGAATGGCTTCATGCAAATACGCTTCCGCACGCTCCACTGCGTCCTCAATCGCCAAACCCTGTGCCAACCCCGCTGCAAGGGCAGACGCAAGTGTACAACCAGTACCATGGGTATGTGTAGTGTCTATGCGTGGATTTTGGTATAGGCGGACACCATCGGCAGTAACCAGACGGTCACGCACTATATCACCTTCAAGATGCCCACCCTTGAGGAGCACCGCTTTGGGTCCCATTGCAAGCAATACCTCACCAAGCGCGGCAAGATCCGCATCGCTAGATATCGATCGCTCCGTCAAGGCTTCGGCCTCAGGCACATTTGGCGTTAGAATGGTCGCACGGGGGACAAGACGCGTACGTAACGTCTCCACAGCATCATCCAGCAAAAGCGACGCTCCGCCCTTTGCGACCATTACCGGGTCGACCACTAACGGCACATCTGGCGCTAGCCGCTCGACAGCCCCAAGAACCGTTTCTATAACCTGGACATCATGCAGCATACCGGTCTTGATACAATCAGCGCCAAGATCTTCAAGCACTACGGATATTTGCTGATCAAGAAACGTAACTGGAATAGGATAAACTCCGTGAACACCCAGTGTATTTTGCGCGGTAAGCGCCGTGATTGCCGTCATTGCATATGCACCCAACCCGCTCACGGACTTTATGTCGGCTTGAATTCCGGCACCGCCGCCAGAATCCGAACCAGCAATTATGAGAACGCGGCCTCTAAGTTCCCCACTCATTTGTATCCTCACAGCTAATTTTAGGTGCAATTAGTGCACCAATGGTTCATGTGGGTCTAGATTAGGATAAAGATCAATTGGACTTGAATTCTTAGAATGGACCCTTTGGCCAATTTAGGATATAGATGACGTTTAACTTTCCGCTGACTGTGTAGGTAGAAAATGCCTACCCAGTCCTGGCCGCAGCGTCTTCAATTGCGTGACAGATATCGTCCACGACCTCGGCGATCAACCCCTCGTCTACGCCTTCGGCCATGACGCGAATCATGGGCTCGGTGCCCGACTTGCGGACTAATATTCTCCCAGTATCGCCAAGGCGATCCTCACCCACCTTGACTGCTAACTTAACAGGCTCCTGCCCCATCGGCGAGGTGCCGTTAAACCGAATATTCCGTAACAATTGTGGTAAGGGATTAAAAACTCTGGCAACTTTACTCGCCGGTCTTTTGGCCCGAACAATACATGTTAGTACTTCCAAGGCCGCGATTAGACCATCGCCGGTCGAGTTATAATCGTGCAATATAATATGGCCTGACTGTTCACCACCAATATTAAAATCGTGCGCACGCATATGTTCTACCACATATCGATCTCCCACCTGCGTACGAATCAACGCTAATCCTAACTTGCCAAGGAATTGTTCGAGAGCAAGATTGGACATCACCGTACCAACGATACCGCCACCGCGTAGCTTACCAGTTTGCCACCAGGAATTTGCGATGAGCGCAATGAGCTGATCGCCGTCCAAAAGCATACCCGTTTCATCAGCGATCAAAACCCGATCGGCATCACCGTCGAGCGCAATCCCCAGATCGGCACCTTCTTCAACCACGGTGTTACACATCAAATTTGTATCGGTACTGCCGCAGCCCTTGTTGATGTTGAAACCATCTGGCTGCACACCAATGCGTACTACATCAGCGCCGAGCTCCCATAAAGCAGCTGGTGCAACTTTGTAAGCTGCGCCATTGGCACAATCGATGACTATCTTCAACCCGTCCAGCCGCATGCCACGCGGTAGAGTGCGTTTGGCGAACTCGATATAGCGACCTTCCGCGTCGTCGAGGCGTTTAGCGCGTCCTAACTGGTTGGCATTTGCGAGTGAATTACTTACGCCCGACTCAACTAACTCTTCGATCGCAGCTTCGTTCTCATCGGAAAGTTTGTAGCCATCAGGACCAAATAGTTTAATTCCGTTATCCTCAAAAGCATTATGAGAGGCTGAAATCATGACGCCGAGATCAGCCCTCAAAGAGCGAGTCAACATGGCAACGGCTGGAGTGGGCATTGGTCCAACCATAATTACGTCCATTCCCATACCGGTAAATCCAGCGGCCAGGGCAGGCTCAAACATGTAACCGGAAAGCCGCGTATCCTTACCTATCACCACCGTATGGCGATGATCGCCCCGCGTAAACAGCTTGCCAGCGGCCATACCGACTTTGAGCACTACCTCGGCTGTCATATTACCGGTATTGGCAGTGCCTCGGATACCATCAGTTCCAAACAACTTACGGGTCATTATACGTCCTCCACCGTCGGTCCAACCCGAACAAGCCCGATCGCTGGGCGACGTTCACGAGGGTGGGCGAGCCTGTTTACGCCGACCTACAATGTGTGTAAAGCACGAGATTAGGCGACATTGTCGATCAAAATTCGTTAGTTAGGGAAATTAAGGCTTGAAACCGCAATTATTTGCCCCGCAATGGCAGCTGTTTTAGTAAAAATGGCATCAAAGCGGTTCCAAATCTTCTTTAACCACGTAACGCAACGATAATTTCCTCATTTGGGACATCAATTCAAGTTATCGTGACAAAAATAAAGTTGTAGGCAACTACCCGCCCTTCTTTAATAAATCAATTCAAAAATTCTCTAACCGTATAAGGTAACTCCTCGAAGCAAATTCATCTTAATCGAGCAGGTAATACTTCAAGGGCCTCTTTCGGAAACTCCTCGATTACAGCTCCAGCTTCGTAACCTTTAAGATCGTGGCTAAATAATTCGAGTTCTAGGGTTCCGGCAAATTCAGACTGGTCAAGGGGCTTTAGTAATTCGGCCAAATTAAGCACGCCCTCTCTAAGTGGGGTACGGCCGGTAACTAGCCCATTTGCAATTCTGATATTGCAAAGCTGGATTAACGCCACTTGCTCGGGATGATCATACAAAACTCGTCCAAATCCAGGATCCCACCAAGAGTGATAAAGATCCAAAATAAGCAAACCGTTGTTGTGCGGATGGACTATCTCAAGCCCATGGGCGCAGGAATTTATGCAACCCTTAGTTAACACATCACCCGGATATATAGGCTCCAGTCCAAGACTCACCCCGGCGGCAGCTGCACGTTCGGCAAGGAGTGCAAAACCATCGATGACGCGCCCATGGGCTTGGGCAAGCGGCATGGGTGGATTGCCGAGCCGACCCGCGATCACGCATAACACGGGTGCCTCCAGCTCTGCCGCAGCGTCAACCAAAGCTTCGTTAGACATCTGAACTGGATTGGGATCATAACCGGTAAAATAACCGGAGCTGTTGAGCGAAGAAACAGATAGGCCGTGATCGGCTATACAAATTTTGAGTGCTTTAATGCCCATCTCACGGATCGCAGCACGAGTAAGTCCCACCGACCGAGCGCCACTTCGGGCCGCGGCAGCTGCAAAGTCGGGAAAAGACATCCGATCACCGCAAATGTAGTGATTTATAGATAGATTGAAGGGCACCACCACTCCGCCTC
>CAYZMI010000129.1:0-5193 GCA_964479475.1 uncultured Rhodospirillaceae bacterium
CTGGTCGGTATGACCTTGGGATGTGCGCTAGGTGCTGCTGGTATTGCGGTGGCTCTAGTCGAGCCGACGAGACCCTCCCGTTTAGTGACCGAGGGATTCGATGGTCGCACAACCGCAATCGCCGCTGGATCAAAGGTTATTTTGGATACAATCGATGTTTGGTCAGATATTGCGAATGAGGCGCAGCCAATTCTTGATATTCGGGTGTCGGATGGTCATTCACCCTTGTTCCTGCACTACGATCGCCGAGACGTTGGTGTCGATGCGCTTGGGTATATAGTTGAAAATCGAGTTATCCGCAGTGCTTTACTGAAAGGATTAACGAATGCTCCCAGCGTGAAGCTTTTATCTGGTTGTCGGGTTGATCGGTTGGACATAACTGACTCGTTTGCTACCGCCCACCTCGATAACAGTGATATTTTGCGGACCCGTCTTGCCGTAGCGACCGATGGCCGAAATTCCCCTACTCGGCGCGCTGCGGGTATTGATGCGATTTCATGGCGATATAATCAAACCGGAATTGTTTGCACAGTGGCACATGAGGAGGACCATGCAGGTGTGGCACAAGAACGTTTTATGCCGGCTGGGCCCTTCGCAATTCTTCCCATGATTGGGCGTCGATCCTCAGTTGTATGGACGGAGCGGTCAGATTTGGCACCTGCACTACTTGCGCTTGATGATGAGGCCTTCTTGACCGAGCTGTCGTCAAGATTTGGCCCATATCTAGGGGCACTTCGGGTGATAAGTTCACGGTTTTCTCATCCCATCGGACTTATGCATGCAAGAAACTATATCGCCGATCGAGTCGCGCTTGCTGGGGATGCGGCGCACGCCATTCATCCGATTGCTGGTCAAGGCCTTAATATTGGTTGGCGCGATGTTGCTGTTTTAGCAGAGGTAATTGTTGATGCACTGCGTTTGGGGGTCGATCCCGGATCGATAACGACGCTTAACCGTTATGAGCAGTGGCGTCGGGTTGACAATACACTCATGCTGGCGGCCACAGATACGCTCAACCGCCTTTTTTCAAACAATGTGGGCCCTGTCCGATTGGCGCGGGACGTTGGTCTTGCATTGGTAAACCGCGCGCCTCCATTAAAAAAGCTCTTCATCAAACATGCGATGGGTGTACTTGGCGATGTGCCACGGTTGGTTCGTGGTGACGCTTTGTAATCCAGAGGCAATGCTAGCAAAGCACCTAATCGTTAGTTAAGCGCGCACCGCCGGTTGCGGAATAGGTTGATCTTCTACGCGATACCAAGCCGTTTCGGTTCGCGCATGAATTTTGTCGAGCAGCGAGCGATGATCTGGAGTGTGCTCCAAAAGTTTCTGTTGGCCGCGTTGAATGTCTTCTTGAAACTCTTCGAAGTCTGAATCAGCTACTGCTGTTTCTAAATTCCAATTGACGTTATTAAAATATCGTTTTCCGAAAAGCACATACATGTAACTCCACTCCGAAAACAGCGGATTTTGGATATCTACGTCAAGTGCAGACGGTACTTTATGCTGCCAGAGTTCGAGCCGGTCACGAACTCGATCGGGAATTACTTCTGGTGCACGCGCGGCCTGCCAAAAAGGGCCAGGTAGATTAGATGTCGCGTAATGCATGGCTATAAAATCGCGTATATCTTCGAACATCTCCTTGGTCAAATGATTGAAACGGTTGATCAACACTGGATTACAGTCGCGCCCGGGGAGGTGATCAAGGAATCGCCTAATTGAAACTTGAATTAGGTGAATGCTTGTCGATTCAAGTGGCTCAATGAAGCCTGATGACAAACCTACAGCCAAACAGTTTTTTACCCAGCCATGACGGGTTCGACCGATATTCAGCGGTATGACGCGCGGTTCCGCGCCTTTACCGTCTTCGCCCAGATGGGTGAGAAATTCGTCGATCGCCTCGTCGTCGTTTCGGAACTGGCTCGAAAATACGTAACCCGTACCACGTCGCGAAT
This sequence comes from uncultured Rhodospirillaceae bacterium, assembly GCA_964479475.1. Classification (GTDB taxonomy): domain Bacteria; phylum Pseudomonadota; class Alphaproteobacteria; order MPNO01; family UBA2964; genus JAQBTY01. The sequence continues at coordinate 1,956 of CAYZMI010000129.1, forward strand.
AGAGGGGGACGTTCCAGGCCCAGCCCGCGCCTAATGCAGTGCTCGTCGTATAGGGCTCAAGCGGGGCGTTGGGTTGGTGGGGAATTTGAACCGCCAGAGCACGATCACACAAAAGGTGCTTATTGTAGGGTATGAAATCCTCGCCCAGCGCTTGTCGTAAGACCAGACTGCGGAACCCGGAACAATCAATAACGAATTCAACCGGGTGGTTGCCATGGTTCTTCAGTATTAGGGCATCCACAAATCCTCGGTCATCTAGTGTCACGTCAACGACATCGTCGCTAACATAGGTGACGCCGAGTGTGGTGCAATATTGTTTTAAATATTCACCTAAGCGGGTTGCATCCAAATGGTAGCTATAGCTACCGATTCTTGTAAAATATTTATCTTCAAAATTTCGCGGTGCTCGGTTTGCATCCATCATAGCTGGCAGCCCGCTCATGCAATGCGCAAAACTTTGTTGGGTAATGCCTTGCTTGGCGCGCCGATGGTAATGTATGGCCGGTGCCATTCCCCATATAAATGGTGGTGCATCAAAAGGATGGTAATAATCCCCAGCTGTACCGTCTTTGAATATATCCCAATTTTTAAAACGTACTGCACTCTTAAACGACGCATCGCAGAACTTTAAAAAATCAAATTCGTCGATGTGAATTTGACCCAAGGTTTCGAAAGTGCTGAGTGTCGTTGCTTCACCGACACCAATGATCGGAATATTAGGGGATTCAATAAGTGAGATAGCAACGTCCGGCCCGTCCCCCCGTCGATTAAGTGTAGCTGCAAGGAGGCTTGCAACCATCCAACCGGCGCTACCGCCACCTACGATGGTATAGTGATTGATTCTATTGTCTTGCGATTGAGGAGGGTTGGTATCTGGCATTTGGTTTTATTGAAAGCCCTTAATATTTTCTCATCTAGTTTGCACCGGTGGTCTCGCGTGGGCAACAGTGCTTGGTCGAAGATGAGAGCTAATCCTGTCAAATGATTAAAATCGCAAAATATTAGGGGTCGCGATTCAAGCGGTTTATTTCTAGGGCTGTAAGATAGGCATTCCAGCGCGTCTCCATATTTTGACCCAATTCATAGAGATAAGCCCAAGAGTAGATACCAGTGTCGTGTAAATCATCAAAAATCAACTGAATTGCGTAATGTCCTACAGGTACGATTTTCAAGATATTAACGTGGCGCCGCCCCGCAACGATTGTTTTCTGATCGGGGCCATGTCCCTGGACTTCTGCCGATGGGCTTTCCACCCGCAATAATTCCGCCGGATACGCGAAATGACACCCATCGTCAAAGGTGATATCCAGGGTCTTCTCGGCGCTTAAGAACCGTATTTCATTTGGTCGGGGCGATTTGATTTTGGCTTTAACCATTAGTTAACTAAACTTCGGATTGGCTAGGCAGTATTAAGAATATTTTTACACATCATCGAGATGCCGCGCTTCGTCGGCCAGCATGACCGGGATGCCGTCACGGATTGGATAAGCCAATCCGGCCTTTCTACTAATAAGTTCTTGGGCCGCCGCGTCGTATTCCAGCACGCTCTTGGTTAGCGGGCATACGAGGATTTCTAACAGTTTAGGATCGACCTCTTTTTTCGTTTGTTTCATAGTCCAATTCCTCTCAATTAATACTGTCGGCCGTTTCGAAACCACTATCCATTAAGGCCATCTCTAGCAACGTCATTACCATTTCCGCGCGCGCGCTTAAATCGCTTGCTTCCAGCAAAGCTTGCCGCTCATTTGGACCAAACGGGCAAGTCATCGCGAGGGAGGTTACAAGTTTTTCACTGGGTGTGGCTTCGACTGTTTCCCATTTCGCTTGAACGTTCTGTTGTTTAAAATATTGTTTTACGATGGCTAGGAACCGGTCGCGATCGATTTTAGCCTCAGGTTGACTTTCTAGATCCGTTTGAAATCGAGTATAATCAGCAAGAATACGTCGGTAACCGTCACGCAGCGTCATTTCTTCCGCAATATCGAACCGGCTGATACCTGTCAACGTCAACACGTAACGACCATCTTCGCTTTCGCTAAATGTAGTAATACGGCCGGCGCATCCCGTGGTATATATATCCGGTTGTTCCAGGAGCGCTGCTGGATCTGGGGGGCCTTGATTGTCCTCCGGATCAGGGGCCGACGGTTGCACCATACCGATCATGCGTTGCTCGTCCGCTAACGCATCGCGGACCATAGCGAGATAACGAGGTTCAAAAATATTTAGTGGTAATTTGCCGCCTGGCAAAAGGAGAACACCAGTCAAGGGAAACACTGGTATAACTCGGGGTAGGTCTTCAAAATTGGGATCGAACGGCCCGATGGTCACGGCTTTCTCTTGGAAAGAATAATTGGAATCATGAGAACAACAGGGAAGATAATTTGCGTCGTCCCGCTACTGTCAATGGATCTGTCGGCCCCATTGCCTCAAAAAACTCAACTAATTGTTTGCGCGCTGCATCGTCATTCCAAGTCCTGTTTTTCTCGACAATGGTGATGAGCTGATCTACCGCTGCCTCGCGTTCGTCGGCGGCGAAAAGTGCTATTGCAAAATTATAACGCGCTTCCGGATCATTCGGGTTAGCCTCCAATGCTGCGCGCAAAGGACCAATATCGCCCGCTTCGGCGGCCTTATCGGCAAGATCCAACGTGCTAACTATGGATAAAATTGCGGCATCCTTTTTTTCTTGGTCCGTCAGTTCATCTACGATTCCCCGGGCTTTAGCATTATCGCCGCTTTCCACATAGCAACGCGCTAGCCCTACTTTTGCAGGTAGGTTGTCTGGTGCGTGCTGGATTATTTGTTGGAATACTGGTTGTGCTTGCTCAAAGTCCCCGTCCTCAAGCAGTGCGTTTGCTTGCTCAAGTGCAGCGTCGACCGGAGACTGCGTTGCTGTTCCCGCTGAATCCGTCAATCGTTTAACAAATTCTTTAAGTTGGCTTTCCGGCAGTGCACCCTGGAATGCATCCAATGGACGGCCCTGATAGAATGCTATAACCGCTGGAATTGATTGTATGCGAAGCTGCTGGGCAAGTTGCTGGTTTTGGTCGATGTCGATCTTGACCAAACGCACGGCACCCTCGGCTTCGCTCACCACCTTTTCCAAAATTGGACCGAGCTGCTTGCACGGACCACACCAGGGCGCCCAAAAATCTACGATAATAGGGACTTCCTGAGATGCCTCAATTACATCTTGGGCGAATGAAGCGGTTGACGAATCTTTAATCAAATCGCCTGG
>CAYZMI010000130.1:0-1072 GCA_964479475.1 uncultured Rhodospirillaceae bacterium
GAGGGTGAAGTATCATACTCTTTACAAATTGCTATATTAGAAGAGGATTTGCCACTGACGAGTCAGCTATAACTCTGTCATTCATGATCTTTGCAGTCCTTATGAATTTAGGGAAAATGTGCCACCTGCTTTTCAGTTTTTTACGAATGCAAAGGTTCGATTTTCGATGTTGAAACGACTAATAGCTTGTCTCCTATCCATTACAATTGCACTACCAACCGTTTGTTTGGCCGAGACGAAAGGAAAGCCACGCATGAAGATTACTACGAACCAAGGCATTATCGTGCTTGAACTCAATGAAGAAAAAGCACCAGAGACTACTAAGAATTTTCAGGCTTATGTTGATCAGGGACACTATAACGGCACAATATTTCACCGCGTGATCCCCGGTTTTATGATTCAAGGCGGTGGGTTTGAACCCGGATTGAAACAAAAACCAACGGGAAACCCAATTCAAAATGAGGCAGACAACGGGTTAGAAAACGGTGTTGGGACAATCGCGATGGCTCGCACCAACGATCCACATTCCGCAACGGCACAGTTTTTTATTAATACGTCAGATAATCAATTTTTGAACCATCAGAAAAAGGATAGTCAGGGTTGGGGGTATACAGTATTTGGAAATGTTGTTGACGGCTTGGACGTGGTTCGAAAAATAGAAGCGGTTTCCACGCATACCGTAGACGGTTACGCGGACGTCCCCATCGAAGATGTGATGATCGAGAAAATCGAAGCTGAATAGAACAGGTCTTTCATTTGCAGAATTGGATCAACTCAAATGCTATTTTAGTATAGGTGGTGTTTTAATGCGTTCTGGAACTTCCTGACCTAAATTTTGTTCGCGTGCCTTCTCAAGAATATCACATGCGAGGGCCATATCTGAAAGTCCCATTCCCATGGCCTTGAACAAGGTGAGATCAGCATTGGCAGGGCGTGTTATATTTTCGTCAATTATTGATGCAATGGTGAGGACGTCTGACCAATCTCTATTTTCCTCATCATAGTACGCACGAAATTCACTAGAAATATTCTGGATAGTTTCTAAATTGTCGACGGCTACGATTGCGCATCG
>CAYZMI010000130.1:1172-2649 GCA_964479475.1 uncultured Rhodospirillaceae bacterium
ACTTGGGGCAACGCTTGTTTACCTGTGCCAATGATCGTCATTTCATCCGCATTGACTGGGGCGAGACGCTTGGTCCCCACTCCCGTCATTGCCGCTGTTCGGGTCTGCCCCAACGCGGTGGCCTCGATTACTGCTTGGCAAGTGCCGTCTATAGCAGAAAAAAGAATGACGACGGTTGACGATTTTCCACGAATGTTGACCCAAGTCTTAAATCCGCACAAATCCGCTCCGGCAACAGATGCACCGAGTACATGCATGGCGTCGTTGTCGGCAACCATCAATACGCCCTTTTTCATATTCTTTGCGCTACCTCTTGCTTCCATTGGAAGTATTCGTTCCAAAGCTCCAATTGCTTGAGGAACGCTGACTAGAGACGTTACCTCCTCCTCTGTTATCCAAAGTGGAATTTCGGGCATTTCGAACCTACTTTTCATTGTTGCCGTGATTGGGTTATAGCAGAGGCCGGTTACTGTCTCGACCCCATGAACACAAAGTTAGTTGCTGTTTTCTCCTACCTTTAATAACTTGTATGGATAAATCACGGGATCTATAGGAACAGTCAAAGCACTGGAGGTGAAATGGCTTATACAGGATTACACACCGTTCTGTTTTCCGCACCCGATATGAAAAAGTCGCGAAAATTCTTCGCCGATTGGGGCCTTAGAAAAGTCAGTGATGACAAAAAGGGAGCTGTTTTCGAAACCCAGGTGGGGAGCCGGGTGATTATACGTCCTCCGTCGGCGAAAAACATGCCACCGCCTGCGAAAGAAGGCATGAATTTTCGCGAAATGATTTGGGGTGTGTCCTCCAAAAAGCATCTCCGAGAAATTCATAAGGAATTGGCGAAGGACCGCAATATTACCGTCGACCGTGATGGTACCTTGCATTGTATAGATCCGAACGGTATCGGCGTTGGCTTTCGTTTGTGGAAGCCCAAGAATAATCTGAAGCTTCCGCGCACGAAAATTAATAGCTACGCAACGCAGGAACGGATTGACGAGGTCAGTACATTTTATGATCAAGCCAAACCAATCCGCATGGGACATATTGGATTTGTATTGCCTGACTTAAAAGCGGCAGAAAATTTCTATAGGGACCGCTTAGGTTTTTGGCTATCTGATCGTTATGCGGGGGGCGCCGCCATATTTTTGCGTTGTGCGGCTAAGAGTCAGCACCACAATCTCTTTATGATATGGAGCAAAGAGGGCAACACGCGTTTCCATCATACCGCATTTGAAGTACGGGATATCCACGAAGTGTTCGGGGGAGGTATAGCCTTTGATCGCAAAGGATGGGAAACGGAGGTGGGACCGGGGCGCCATCCCATATCGTCAGCGTATTTTTGGTACTTCAAAAACCCCTGCGACGGAGCAGTAGAATACTTCACTGATTCCGATTATGTGACTGAAGATTGGCAGCCGCATAACTATCGAATCAATCGTTTTTCTGAGTGGCATTTGGTTGATGGAATTAAGCC
>CAYZMI010000130.1:2749-5168 GCA_964479475.1 uncultured Rhodospirillaceae bacterium
GCCATCGCGTCATCGTAGTATAATCGGTTCAGAAATTCGCTGGGTGGTTTAGAAATATTCTCACTGCATTTAGGTAAGATACGATATCCGTTGTCCAGCCGATTTGTAACGTATGGTACTGTGCCGCCGGAATGTGTAATTATAAATTTTATATTCGCGTAACGATCAAAGAACCCATCATAAATCATTCTAACTACAGCTAAACTTGTATCAAATGTGAACCCCACCATTGCTGTTAAATGATAGTCCTCCATCGTCATTTTATCGGCGCCGGCAGGTAATGTCGGGTGGATAGTGACAACGGTCTGCAATCGGTTTGCCTCCTCCCACAAAGGAGCAAAAGATCGGTCAGTCAAGGGGGTGCCATCCACATTGGCACAAATTAATACGCCCAAGGCTCCGTTCGCAATCAGCCGTTTGAGTTCAACAACCGCCGCATCCGGAAACTGCATTGGTAGCGTTCCTATCCAACGCAATCTTTCTGGGTGGGCGTCCTGCGCTTCCGCTAGGTAGTCATTGGAAATTCTTGCCGCGTGGATACTGATTTCTTTGCTACCGAATAAGACACCTGGCGCCGTTAGTGAAAGAATTGAGATGTCGACCTCGGCTTCGTCCATGTCTTCGATCCGTTTGTCCCGTTCGAATAGGTTGGGGTGCAACAAACCAAAGACCGTCCCATTTGCGAACATGGCTTGTTTTCCCTCGCCAATAGGACGAATTTCGAAGCGCGGTTTACCGTGGGCCGACAGCAATTCGTACCACTCAGGGCTCGCTAAATGGGTATGTGTGTCAATGATTATGACAACACTCCCACCCTATATCTATTTTAAGAGATTTGGTGATCGCGGACTGGAACGTCCATTTCACCTATACCTTCGAAGGTGAGATGCATCACATCTCCATCCTTCACTCTGCTAACGCCGGCACATGTGCCTGACATAATGATGTCCCCTGGGTGCAACGTATAGAACTTAGTAGCCCAGGCAATCTGTCCCGGAAGGCCCAGGATCAAATTTCTAGTATTGTTCTGCTGTCGAATTTCGTTGTCTATGGTCAAGCTGAAATCCAAATTTCCAGGATCATCGATTTCGTCGGCAGTTGTCATCCAAGGTCCCAATACCGCATATGTATCTACCGATTTGCGGAAACTACGGTCTTCTTTACCGCGGACTACCATGTCTAGTGCAATAGCATAGCCCGCGACATAATCCATGGCATCTTCCAAAGGCACATTGCTACATTTCTTTCCAATGATCATACCCAATTCTGCCTCATGATCGGTGCGACGATCAGAAAATCTAATTTCTACCCCTTCGGAAGGCCCAATCAACGCACTATTAGCTTTGAGGAATAGTCCCTGGTCTTCCATGGTACGCGCGGGAAGTCCCTGAGAAATACCGACATCGGCTCGGGCTTCATCGGCGTGGTCCTGATAATTTTGGGGTACTCCAATTACCTTGGTGGGGTTGGCTACTGGGCTTAGGAACTGGCATTCCGCAACTGGGATACCATCGGCTCGGTCAGCTAATTGCTCCATTTTAGGTCGCAGTGTTTCCAAATGAGCAATTATCGCGTCGCCGCGCGGAAAGGCGTAACGGTATGATGGGAGGTCGTCCAGCGCTTCGGTGACGTCGTATACAATATCGTCGCGGACCACACCAACTCGATTGTCATTAAATCGGCAAAATTTCATCTCTTTCTGTCCTCCCGGTTAGAGGTTATTAATTTAATATTCGGTCTAGAGGCGTTCTTCAAGCCAATCCAGCATGAAGGGTACATTGTATCCCCACATGTCGTGGCTGCAATGCATCGCGCCGCCATTTCCGTCCTTTCCGTTGTATAGTTTGAGCGTTTTGTCGCTCGCGCCAATTTCTTCGTAAAGCCGTTTAGCACCCTCGACATGCATCAAATGATCGTCTTCACCATGCGAAATAAGCGTTGGGCACTTAATATTTTGCGCAATTCCCTCCATAGTGAATTCCCCAAGCTGACGTTTTGCTTCGTCTTCTTCTACACCGCCTAACAGGCGCTGCAAAACGGGTCGCAAATTTTCGCACCATTCGTAGACGTCGGTGAGTACGCTATAGCACCCAGACCATCCTACAAGTGCTTTAATCCGAGGCTCAAAGGCAGCCGCTCGGGGTGCATAATATCCGGCAAGGCTAATGCCCATTAGCGCGATACGATCGGGGTCCACTTCAGGACGGTCAATAAGATAATCGATGCAAACCTTTGTAGGCACTTCGTAATCTGGACGGGTCTGAATTCCTTTGAGGTACATGGATGAGCCGCGGCCAGGTGTGTCAACTAGTAATAGGGCCCAACCTCGATCCAATATTTGACGGCCAGAGAAAAATATTTCTTCCGCAAATGCGTCTGCACCACCGATCAAAAATACCGCAGGCCACTTTCCTGGTGC
>CAYZMI010000131.1:0-2545 GCA_964479475.1 uncultured Rhodospirillaceae bacterium
AGTCCAGTCGAAGGCATGACCTTGTGGGGAACTGCGTTGTCACTTTCCGGTGTCGCCATCGCACTCGTCAGTCCATTGGTGGGCGCTATTTCAGATAGAGGTGGTATACGCAAACCCTGGCTTGCGGGATGTACGTTTCTTTGTGTGTTTTGTTCGGCAATGTTGTGGTTCACACAGCCCTCCACAGAATGGGTTTTATGGGCTCTTTTTTTCTTTGCATTGGGGAATTTTGCGTTCGAACTGAGTTCAGTGTTTTACAATGCCATGCTGCCTACCCTAGTTCCGAGCAATCGTGTTGGGCGTTTATCGGGCTGGGGATGGGGGGTGGGGTATGCTGGCGGGCTTTGCTGTTTGTTATTCGCGTTGATGGTCTTTGTCCAACCCGAAAATCCGCCCTTCGGTTTGTCTAAAGACGCCAGTGAACACGTTCGAATTGTCGGACCATTGGTGTCGTTGTGGTTTATTCTATTTGCCATTCCTTTGTTTGTGTTTGTTCCGGAATCCCGTTCGACTGGTATTTCCATTGCACAGGCTGCAGCCGGCGGGATTAAGGACCTCCTCAACACCCTTAGGTCGATCCATCGGAAACCTCAGTTGTTCCGATTTTTGTTGGCGCGTATTTTTTATATCGATGGTCTCAACACACTGTTCGCCTTTGGTGGTATATATGCAGCCGGGACATTTGGAATGACAGTGGATGAAATTATCATCTTCGGCATCGCGCTCAACGTGACTGCAGGATTAGGTGCCGCGTCCTTCGCCTGGATTGACGATCTAATCGGCTCGAAACAAACCATCATGATCGCACTGCTAGGACTGATAATTTTAGGTACACCCATCCTATTAATAACTTCTAAGACGGCTTTTTGGATTCTGGCGCTCTTGCTTGGTTTCTTCATGGGACCAGTACAGGCTGCTAGTCGCTCGCTAATGGTACGGTTGGCACCTGTCGATAAAGCCGCTGAAATGTTTGGCTTGTTTTCATTGTCGGGGAAAGTCACCGCATTTCTGGGTCCCGCGATATTGGTTTGGCTGACAGCTGCCTTCGGATCTCAGCGTGCCGGGATGGCTACAGTCATCGTTTTTATGGTGATTGGCGCGTTGATTTTGTGGACGGTAAAAGAACCCCGCAGTCGCTGAGGGTTATAGTATCAATCTCGCGAATGTTGAATTTGCCTCAGTGCCTGAAATGCCGGATGCCAGTGAACACCATTGCGAGCCCTTGCTCGTTGGCGGCGGCGATCACTTCATCATCTCGGATGGAGCCGCCGGGTTGGATAACTGCGGTTGCCCCCGCATTGGCCGCCGTCAAAAGACCGTCTGCAAATGGGAAGAACGCATCAGATGCCACTACCGACCCCTTAGTCAGAGGCTCCGGCTCTTCGGCAGCCTCTGCAGCCTCCGCTGACTTTTGCGCCGCGATACGGCAGGAATCGACTCGGCTCATTTGCCCCGCCCCAATTCCCACAGTCGCCCCATCTTTTGCATAGACAATAGCATTTGACTTTACGTGTTTGCACACCGAGAACGCAAACAGCAGATCTTGGAGTTCGTGTTCAGTGGGTTTGCGTTTAGTCACGCAAGTTAGGTCGTTGGCCGTAACACGGGCGCTATCGCGGTTTTGTAGCAAAAAGCCGCCAGACAATGCCTTAACGATGGTACCAGGTGCATTAGCATCAGGCATAGAACCCGTGATTATTACGCGGAGATTTTTCTTATTTTCAAAAATGATTTGCGCGTTAGTGTCTACTTCCGGCGCAATGACCACCTCAAGAAATAAGTCCTTTATAGCTTCTGCCGTCGCACCGTCGAGTGGTCGGTTGACAGCTAGGATCCCGCCAAAGGCGCTGACTGGATCGCAACGCAGAGCTTTGTCATAAGCTAATTCCAGGGTGTCTCCCACGGCTACACCGCACGGATTAGCATGCTTAATGATTGCAACTGCAGGCTGACCAAATTCCGCTACTAACTCAAAGGCTGCATCAGTGTCGTTAAGATTGTTGAAGCTTAATTCCTTGCCCTGAAGCTGACTGGCAGTCGCGACTCCTGGCCGTTTGTCGGTAGTTTTGTAAAACGCGGCGGCTTGGTGTGGATTTTCCCCGTACCGCATTAATTGCACCCTAGTCCCTGACATATTGTACTGCTTTGGAAGTGCATCTTCTGTCTTTTCTGCAAACCATGCACTTATGGCGGCGTCGTAGGCTCCCGTTCTGGCATAGGCTACTGCACCTAGTTGTTTGCGTAATTCAGTTGTGATTACACCATTGTTTTCGCGCATCGTATTCATCAGAATGCCGTAGTCGGAGGGGTCGGTTACAACCGTCACGTATTCGTGATTCTTAGCGGCAGCACGGATCAAGGATGGGCCACCAATGTCGATGTTTTCGATGCAAGCATCGAAATTGGCGCCACCAGCTACTGTCGCTTCGAACGGGTATAGATTGATCACAACAAGATCAATAGGTGTGATGCCGTGTTGCTTCATCGCAGCGATGTGTGCTTTGTCATCTCGGCGCGCTAAAATTCCACCATGGATGAGAGGATG
>CAYZMI010000131.1:2645-5123 GCA_964479475.1 uncultured Rhodospirillaceae bacterium
GGTGCTGCTAAATTGATGCCCGAATATTGCGTTGGCACAGGAGGTTCGGCGTCGTGCAGTATCTCTTCGTAAAGCTTTTCGCCCGGCCTGGGCCCGGTTACTTCTATTTTTATATCGATATCAGGACGGAGGCCCGACAACAGTATCATTTGCCGTGCAAGATCAATAATGCGGATAGGCTCACCCATATCAAGCACATAGATCTTGCCGGCCTCTTGAGAATTTCGTGTGCCAAGTAGGGTGGCTTCGAGCACGAGTTCGACTGCTTCCCGTACTGTCATGAAATACCGCTCCATTTCGGGGTGGGTTACCGTGAGAGGCCCCCCAGCGGCGAGCTGACGCTGAAAAAGGGGTACCACCGATCCAGTTGAGCCGAGCACGTTACCAAAACGGACCGTAATGAAACGTGTTTTGGTTCCGTCAAAGTTTTGGCTTTCTGCAATATCGAGGGCTTGACAATAGGTCTCAGCAATCCGTTTGGTGGCACCCATCACGCTGGTTGGATTGACCGCTTTGTCGGTCGAAATAAGTACCATTGCCGATACATTGGCTGCACGGCAACAATCAGCGACAATCTGCGTTCCCAAAATATTTGTTTGGATGCCTTCCGCAGGGTTTGCCTCCACCATGGGAACGTGTTTTAGGGCTGCGGCATGGAAGACAAGTTCGGGCCGTTCTTCCGCAAAAATTCGTGAAACTCTATCAGTATCCCGTATATCAGCTATGACTGCACGGCGATTGATGTCAGGCCTCGTCTCTTCTATTTCAAGATCAATAGCGTATAGAGCGTACTCCGAGGAATCGAGCAAGGTCAGATGTTTAGGCTCGAACCTAGCAAGCTGGCGCATTAGTTCACTACCAATTGTGCCTCCCGCACCTGTTACTAGTACGCGTTTGCCTCTTACCAATGATTGCATGCTTGCCCTATCCAAAACATGCTGAGCGCGACCGAGTACATCCTCTATCGCGATAGGTTTCACCTCCGTATTGTCCTCCATATTACTGCGAAAATCGGTCAATGAAGGTAAGCGAGCCAGTGAAAAGCCGGCCTCATCAGCGAAATCAATGAGACGTCGCATTTCGTCGCTGTCGATATCTTCTTTAGTGACGATAACTCGTTGCGGTCGACGATTACTCTGCGATAGAGCGTCCACTACGGAGGGAATTTCTTTGACCGTACCTAGAACGTCAACGCCGTGAATGTTGCGGCCGACGCGGTTGCCTTTGTCGTCGATGATACCAACGACCTCATAGGCTGCAAGCGAATTACGATTTAACGCCCGGATGAACATTTCGGATGCGTCACCTGCACCTATTAAAAGTACAGGAATGCGCCGGCTCAATGTTGTCGACGATCCTGTGGCTGTGTGTCGGTCTTTAAATCGTCGATAGATGAAGCGCGGGCCACCCAACAGTGCAATCAGCACAAACCAATCGATGAACAGAGTCGATCGAGGTAGACCCTCTAACCTATTAAGCAGGAACATAATTGGTACAAATATCAATAGAGCAACTGTGACGGCCTTAGTAATTGCTGAAAGGTCGTTAAGAGAGGCATATCGCCAAATACCCCGATAAAGGTTCATGGACCAAAAGACGATCAGGGCAATCGCTGCAAAAATACCAGTGGCTACATAGATAGAATTCCAATCGAAATTTTGGATGTCGGTGCCGACTCGCAGAAACAGGGATAGGGGTAGCGACAGAGCGGCCATGACAACGTCGTGGGCGCAGGCAACCGTTGGGCGGCTAAACTTAGAAAGATTGGCCAATTCGCCCATCATTTGCTTCCGAATTTGTTGGAGGGAAAAGCATAACACATTCGGCACACCGCGCCCATACAGCTAGCGGAATTAACGTGGTAGATTACAAGCCCAATTTTTGTGGAGTTCGTTATTAGCGTCATGGATAAGAGCAATTTTATTGAAGCCTTTGATACCAGGTCACAGTTTCTTTCATAGCCTTTTCCCATGAGTGGGGGGTGCACCACCCAAGTTCTTTTCTGATCAAGGAATCATCCACGACTAGAGATCTGGTCAATCTAGCCGCTACGGCTGATTTTCCTATACTGTTACAGATGCTGCGAAAAACCCCAGGTGGGACCCAAACCATACGCTTGGGCCGGTCTAGCAAGGCCCGAATTTTCTTTACCAAAGTAAACGTAGAAACCGGTTGTCCGTCCGAAACTAAATAGGTTTTGGTAGCGGCTGCCGAGTGATCGAGTGTTTGGCAAATGGCATCGGCCAAATTTTCCACAAATATCATGCTGCGCCCGTTATTTTTTATACCCGCTAACGGTAATGGCCAGCCTGAGTCGCATAGTTTGATTAGCGACAGAAAATTGGCCCTTACATGCGGGCCGTAAATAAGTGGGGCTCGTAATACAACTGTCTCCAGACGACTATTAAAAGCGGTCTCATGGAGTACCTGTTCCGCCTCCGCTTTTGATTGCCCGTACGGGTCTATCGGGTTTGGGGG
>CAYZMI010000132.1:0-5114 GCA_964479475.1 uncultured Rhodospirillaceae bacterium
GATGGAAGATTTTCTGGAGGTACACGAGGTTTTTGTATAGGTCATGTTGGGCCGGAAGCGGCCGTTGGCGGACCAATAGGTCTTCTCGAAGACGGTGATATAATTACGATTAATGCCAAAAGTGGGCAACTCAACGTAAAACTTAGTAAAGCGGAATTGGAACGCCGCCGTAAGAAATGGAAACCACGGCAACATGATTATCAATCTGGTGCATTATGGCGTTATGCTCAGACGGTCGGGCCGGCATCGGCAGGTGCGGTTGTGCATCCAGGAGGTAAAGCAGAAACCCACTGTTTTGCGGATATTTAGAATGTAATCAAAAATAGTCAATTAATACCTAGTTCTAGGTTATTAATTATAGGCTCTAAATTATTTCGGTGTTTGAAAAGGTTTTTCGAGAAACCGCGGTTGGGTAATTAAAAAACAGATTTTTCAATCGAAAACTGTATCGATATAATGATCAGAATTGACGACCGCTTCGATGACGGATGGGCCAATTCTATTTAAGGCGACCTCCACTAGCAGTTTCAACTCATCTGCGGTTCTAGCAACTGATGCAGGTACGCCGAAATAGTGCTCCGGAGGATCCCGATATTCTTCTGCCTGTAATTCAGTGCCGTAAATTCCGAACTGTCGCCTCATTTGTTTGATCTTGATTAGACCGAGCCAACGGTCATCAAGAACGATTACCGGGAGGGTAATACCGAGACGTTTGGCGGTCGCCAACTCTCCACAGGTCATTTGAAAACAACCATCGCCGATCATGCAAACAACCGGCCGGTCTGGATAGCTAAGCTTTGCTGCAATGGCGGATGGCAATCCAAACCCCATCGACGACCATCCGTTGGTGATTAGAAACGATTTGGGCTTGGGTGCATACCACTGGCTAGCAATTTGATGAGTATGCGCGCCGACGTCAAAACTCAATATGCCGTCTTCTGGTAATGCCGCGCGAACTGAATCGATTGCCTCATGTGCAGTAAATTCGGAACTTTTTGGCCTCAAAAGACTATTAAATTTTTTGCGATGTGCTGTGAGTTCGTCCTTTGTCCAGTCGTTCTTGGAGACGTTGGTTTCACAAAGCCTTTCGAGGGAAAAGGAGAGATCACCGGTGACTTGGTGTGCCACCGAAACGCTATCGGCAACATCGACGATATCTATATCAATTTGTAATAAGGAGACACTCTCTATCCATGCTTCAAATTCCACCTCAATGGTGTCATATCCGATACCAACAATAAGGTCAGCGCTTCTTAACAATGCTCTCTGGTGTTGCCGTCGCCCCCGTTCAATACATCCGATGGCAAGAGGATGCATATCGTCTATGAGACCCTTTGCCATAGTTGTGGTTGCAAAGGGTAGGGAGTAATGCTCCACAAAACGCTGCAATATTGTAAGATCATTTAACCGCATTGCTGTTGATCCTAAGACGGCAATGGGACGTTTTGCATTATTTAAAATATCTTCTGCTTTGGCGATTGTAACATCGTTGGCAATAGGTGCCTGTGAACCCATTGGTATGTCTGGGACGTTGTCGATTGCTGACGCCAAGGAAACATCTTCGGGAAGGTCGATGTGTACCGGCCCACGGGGTTCACTAAGTGAGATTTCTATTGCCTGGCTTAGAGTTTCTCCGACATTATCTTCACGCATCGCCAGCGAGGCTTTTGTAATAGGCGCAAATAATGCGTGGTGGTCGATATACATTTGGATGCGTCGTCCAAGTTGATCGGTATTGAGGTTACAAGTAATAGCGATTAACGGAGAGCGGTCTAACCAGGCATTTCCAACGCCAGTTGCTAAATTCGTAGCACCTGGACCTAAGGTTGCTATGCATAAGCCGGGAATGCCAGTTAAACGACCCATTACATCCGCGGCAAAACCTGCGGAACCTTCATGAGCTGTAAGAACAAATTCAATGCCACCTGTACGCATGGCTTCCATAAGAGGCAAAACATTACCGCTTGGAATACCAAATCCATGGGTAATACCCGCTTGTTTTAGGGTTGCGACGATCAAATCGGCATTGTTCATGTTGGATTGTCCTACAAATTACTTTATTTACGGTCCTTGTACCATTTGAACAGTTGGGTAAGCACCCAACTTAGGCCTGAGCCGAGTACGCCAAATACAAGAACATGGACGGAGAGAACATAAAAGTCGGTGATGTTTCCGTTCACATATTGGATAGATCCATATATCGCACCGAATAAAAATGCGCCGACTACATATCTTGGAACTTCCATCGGCTATTAAACTCCGTCATCGGTTAATTCACACCAAACTGGGGTGTGATCAGATGGTTTTTCACGGCCTCTAGGTTTACGATCTATACCTGCCTCGACAAGTCTGTCGGTTGCTAATGGTGAAAGTAGCAAATGATCAATCAACAGACCAAAATCCTTTTGCCAGGCACCACCGGTATAATCCCAATAGCTATAAGGACCAGGCTCAGAGTGTAGTGCCCGGAATGCGTTGGTTAGGCCTAAATTTATCAGTGCTCGAAATTTATTTCTTGATTCCGGCCGGCAAAGAGCGTCGTCAGACCAGCTATTTGGGTCATAAACATCGTCATCAGTAGGGCAAACATTATAATCCCCACCAAGCACGAACGCCTCTTCATTAGTTAATAATTCGGTTGCGTGGCTGAACAGTCGATCCATCCATCGGAGCTTGTAATCGAATTTATCTCCCGGCGTTGGATTACCATTTGGGAGATAGATAGATGCGACCCGAATTCCACCCGTGAATGCCTCGATATAACGGGCCTGTTCGTCATTTGCGTCGCCAGGCAAGCCTCTCTGGACATCTTCAATTGGTTTTTTTGAGATGATTGCGACACCGTTATAAGTTTTTTGCCCATGTACCGCGATGTTGTAACCCATCCCTTCTATATCTTCGCCGGGAAATACTTCATCAACGACCTTAATTTCTTGTAACAAAACCACGTCGGGTTTGGATTCATCTAACCATTCCAAAATGCGAGGCAGGCGAACTCGAATGGAATTTACATTCCATGTTGCTATTTTCATCATTGGCTGTTTCCCAGCATATTTTAACGAAAATTACGACTGCGAAGCGTCGTAATCTGTTTTTAGTGTATAATTTGAAATTCAAGCAACCGAGAAGGAAACGCCGCAGCCACACGTGGAAGCCGCGTTAGGATTGCGCAATGTAAAATAAGAGCCAATCAATTCTTCAGCGAAGTGGAGTTCACTACCAGCGACAAATTCCCAACTAGTGTCATCGATCAAAACAGTGACCCCATTTTTCTCTAGTATATGATCATCGCCATTCTTTTGATCGTCAAAAGAAAACCCGTACTGAAATCCGGAACATCCGCCGCCCGATACAGACACACGTAGCATCATACCGGTAAATTCACCCGCTGTCGTCAATTCACGAATACGTTCTACCGCACCATCGCTAATGGTGACCTCTGTTTCCACCGCCGTATCATTTGAGATGTCTATCATGACAATATTTTTATCTTTATCAGGGAAAGTTAAAAAATTTATCCTTTAATTAAATCTTCTGAAACCATAACCGAAAATAGGGAAAAAGTTAATACTTTGGTGAACGGATTATGAAAAGCTGAATTGCTTGCTTAGAACAGCCAATGTAGTGTCCGAGCATGCAAGCAGATGGATTGTCGGATAGAGCCCATCGGGCGCCTTACGCATGTGACCCGTTGGATACGCGTGGACGTCTTCATGACGAGCTGGAAAGTCACACGCGAACAATTTATCAACGAGATCGGGACCGTATCATACATTCTGGCGCGTTCCGTCGACTACAATATAAGACACAGGTGTTTGTTTACCATGAGGGTGATCACTACCGGACGCGACTAACCCATAGCTTGGAAGTAGCACAAATTGCGAGATCATTATCACGTGTCTTAATGGTTGACGAAGATCTATCTGAAGCATTGGCCTTAGCACATGATCTCGGACATCCACCATTCGGTCATGCCGGCGAAGAAGCACTCCAGACCGTAATGGCCCCCTATGGCGGATTTGATCACAACGGTCATGGGCTTCGTTTAGTAACCCTCCTAGAAGCCCGATATGCAGGATTTGATGGTCTTAATTTGACCTGGGAGACACTGGAAGGGCTTGTTAAACATAACGGTCCTTTGATAACTAGCCCCGGAACATTTGAGGATTTACCGTGGGCTATTTCGGATTACGCTAACCTCCAAGACCTTGAATTGCACACACAACCGAGCATTGAAGCTCAAGTAGCCGCCATCTCGGATGATATTGCCTATAATACACACGATGTCGACGATGGATTACGGGCGGGACTGTTCTTGGTTGAAGACTTGGCCGAATTACCTTTAGTGGGCCCAGTTATTCGTGAACTATCCTCCAGGTATACCAATTTGGAACAATCCCGTCTTATTCACGAAACTACGCGGCAGATGATAGATCGCATGGTGGATGACCTTTTACGGGAATCCATACATCGCCTCGATACAACCAAACCAAATTCAGCATTGGAAGTCCGCTCTTTATCGGGTCCTGTCGTCGCCTTGTCGGAAGATATGGTGAAATCAAATAAAATCTTGAAGGACTTTTTATTTGAACGCATGTATAGACATTTTCGGGTCAATCGAATGACTAGCAAGGCCCGTAGAGTTGTAAGCGAGCTTTTCAATTTATTTTTGTCCGATCCAGGGTGTCTTCCGACCGCGTGGCGGGTCCGGGCTGAAGGAATGAACGAAGTGCCTCGGGCCCGTTTGATTGGGGATTATATTGCTGGAATGACAGACCGGTATGCCCTTGATGAACACAGTCGCTTGTTCGACTTATACGAGTAAAGAATGAATATATACAACCATTTTCATGCAACTATAGAAGCATCAATCGAATCACTAGTTACCGCAGGTTTGGTTCCGTCAAATATTAATTTGACGAATGTTGCTGTTGAACCGCCGAGCGATCCAGAGCATGGCGATTTGTATACCAATGCTGCTCTGGTGATTGCGAAGAGCGCTGGTATGAAACCCCGTGATTTGGGATTACTTTTAGCTCAAAAACTAATGTCGAATTCTGATGTTAGTATCGCAGAAGTTGCTGGGCCAGGATTCGTCAACATTCGTCTTAATA
>CAYZMI010000133.1:0-5035 GCA_964479475.1 uncultured Rhodospirillaceae bacterium
CTAGGCGGTTTGCTTGCTGCTCTACTTTATCGCGCAGACCCTGATCGAATTAATGGCCTCGTAATCATTGGAAGTGGTTCCACCTTTCACCCAACCGATGATTTCGTGAGAACTATGAAAGCGACTGCGGCGAATGGCACTAAGGCGATGCAAAATCCTACACTTGCTTCTTGCCGAATGCGTATCGAAAAAATCTGTTTTGATTCCGGTGTTATCGACGACGGCCTATTGACAATTCAGCTCACAAGCTACGCTTTGCCAGACCGACTGGAAGCCTATCAAGCTATTTTGAGCGGCTTGGTAGATTATGCAGATGATCCTGATCTAAGAGTATATGATGGATTGGAGGAGATTTTGACACCAACGCTGGTTATACAGGGCCGTGAGGATATTAGGTCGAAGCTAGTCCATACCCAGACAGGGATTGCGCGCATGCCTAAGGCCCGTTTGACTGTATATAACGAATGCGGACATCTGCCGTTTTACGAACAACCCCAACGTTTCAATTCGGATGTTACGGCCTTTTTGAATTCGGAGCGAGGATAATGACAGTAAGGACGAATACAGTTTCCGCAGTTAAATACGGTCCAAGGCGATTAGGTCACTGCAATTTATTTGTCACTGATTTAGAACGCTCTATGCAGTTCTTCAACAAAGTGTGCGGATTTGAAGAGGTGTTTCGTGAATCCGCATTAGATTTTGGGTTTTTGTCCAATGGCAATACCCATCACGATATAGGGCTATGTGAAATAAGCGCTGAAGCCCGTATCGGCCGAGACGGCCATGTTCAAGTCGCGAAAGAGCGTGGCAATCACGCCGGACTAAACCATTTCGGCTGGGAAATGGAAAATGAAAAACTTCTGGTGGAGGCTTATAACCGCGCTATATCTGTAAACCAAAAGATCCACCGCACTACGGATCATCAGATTTCTCATAGCAATTATGTCTTTGATCCAGACGGTAATTTGCATGAGTTTTATGCGGATGCCATGACTGATTGGCGCACTATTTTCCATGGTGGCACTGGCCCCGAAATATCGGGTGACTGGGACCCCAACGCTGCACCACCCTCGAACAAACCTAAATTTCAAGATCCGTTCGAGTTGCGACGCGTGGAACAGGCATTGGTCCATCCGGTGAAAATTACCCACGCTGTCATGTTGACACCCAACTTGGACGCTATGGTTAAGTTTTTCACTGATGTCGGTGGTTTGGAAATTGTGCGTCCTTCTTTGGGAGATGACATCGTTTGTTTGGTGGGTACTAAGTCAGGCCACGCCTACGATATTGCCTTGTTTAAACAGTCAACTGACGACGAAAACCCAGTGCATCATTACAGCTTTAACGTGGCTGATGAGAAGGAGATGGAGGCGGCTGAGGCTGCACTGGCGAATAATAATATCGACGTCGAATTTAGTGTCGATAGCCCATTTAAGCGAAGCTTGTTTATACAAGACCACGATGGTCAGCGGTTTGAATTCTATACTCTACGGCAAACTGGCCTGGCTACATTATTTGACGTACAACCTGAAGACCGGCTTTATTTCATTTGATTATCAATACCAGTAGGGGTGTAAATACGTCGGTATATTTTTTCATTGTCGGAAAAGTTGACCAATTTTTCCGACACTCTAGACTTCTCCATAATGACTAAAAAACAAGTCGTTCAAAACCCTCTTTACAATGCCAATAAGATGAAAATTGGCATCATCGCCATGAATTGCTCCCATGGCTCTACAATTACTACGGCTGAAAACTCTTGGGAGATGAATTGGCCTGATACTAAAGACGTGGCTGTGATGGCGGACCGGGCTGGTTTTGAAGTATTGCTTCCTGTGGCGCGGTGGAAAGGGTATGGCGGCACGACTAATTTCAACAATCGTACATTTGAGACTTTCAACTGGGCTGCCGGTGTTGCCGCTGTTACTGACTACAGCTGCATCTTTTCCACGGCGCATGTACCACTTGTCCATCCAATAGCCGCGGCCAAACAATGCGCGACCATTGATCATATTTCAGGCGGAAGATTTGCATTTAATGTCGTGTGCGGCTGGTTCAAGAATGAGTTTGAAATGTTCGGCGCTGAATGGCGCGAGCACGATTTAAGATACGAATATGCGACGGAATGGCTTAAATTCGTCCGTCGGTTATGGACCGAAGAAGGAGAATTTGATTTTGAAGGGAGATGGTTTAAATCCAAGAATGCTTGGAGCGAACCAAAACCCATACAAAAACCTATGCCGCCCGTGATGAATGCGGGGGGATCCCCAGCAGGACAAAAATTTGCGGCGACACAAGCAGACATGAATTTTGTGATTCTCAAAGAAAGAGATTTAGAAAGCGGCCGCGCACAAATGCAGCATCTCAAGAAGATGGCACATGAGGCCGGCAGAGACATCCAAATTTGGATTCATGTTTACGTCGTTTGCCGAGATACAGAGAAGGAAGCCAGAGATTATCTCGACTATTACGTTGTCGAAAAAGGCGACTATGAGGCGGTCAATAATTTACTAGAAATCTTTGAAATGCAGTCGAAAACGCTCCCTCCTGAGGTTTTAGATGACTTCCGCTTTCATTTTATCGCTGGTCATGGTGGATATCCCCTAGTAGGCACGGCTGAGCAAATTGTCGATCAGATGCAAAGCCTGGTCGACATGGGTGTCGATGGAATTTTAATTTCTTGGGTTGACTATAAGACCGAATGTAAGCAATGGATCGACGAAGTTATGCCGCTATTGGTTCAGGCGGGGCAACGCGAGGGATTTAACGGCGCTGGTTAACTTAACGAACAATAGTATAAAAAATTTTGAGGTCTGCCCTGATAACGTCGCACATAATTAGATAATATCCCGCGCAAATGTTTAACGGTTAAACTGAGTTTCATCATGCACGCCTATTTTACCCAGATCGAAGGATACCGCGTCCGCTATTGGGAAGGTGGTGATGGATTTCCTGTTCTGATGCTTCACGGTGTTGGACCTGGAACTTCCACGGTCGCAAATTTCGGCCCCGTATTAGAACCTCTGGAAGAGTTTTGCCGGGTAATTGCAATCGACCTGATTGGCTTTGGAGATTCTGAACGAAAAAAGGAAACGCCATATTTTGATATTGATTTATGGGTGCGTCAGGGACTCGCAGCACTAAATCAGTTTACCGACGGTCGATCCTGCGGCATTGCCGGGCATTCGTTGGGTGGTGCGCTCGCCCTTAAAATTGCCAGCCAAACACCGCAAATTTCCAAAGTATTGACCAGCGGTTCTGTGGGCGCTTCCTATCCTATCAATGATACACTTCAAGCGTTTTGGAATTTGCCCCAGGATATGGATCAGTTGCAACGGGTCATGCAGGATATGGTGGCAGATCCCGCTGTTATCACAGAGGAGATGATCGAAGGGCGTTGGGAACTACTCACTCAAGATGGGTATGGGGGTTATTTCGAGGAAATGTTTTCGGGTGACCGGCAGGCTCTTATCGATGCAGCAGTCCTTAGCTCCGAAGAAGCGGAGCGGATATCTGCGGATATCACCATGCTGCATGGGCGAGCGGACAAGCCCTGCCCAGCCGACAAGACAACACTGCCTGTTTCGCAACTCTTGCCCCAAGCGGACGTGAAATTATTCGGTAAATGCGGACATAATCTTCCACGCGAGCGAACTGCGGATTATCTAGCGGCTGCTCAGGCCTTGTTCTCTTCAAACTGAGAATTATTACTATCGCTTGATCGCGGACCTTCTGTCAGATAGCGTCGTGCTATCGCGCAATAGTTTCAAGCCGTCCCGGCCAGCTGTAGTCCGGCAAACGGTATCACTAAATCTATAATTTCTTGGAGGCGTTGATGGTTGCAATTACCCCCAATCTCAAAAATGAAAATGAGTTGGCAGCTTTGAGTTCGCGATACGTGGAAGTTGATAATCTTCCTTGGGAAACCGGTCGTTGGGAGGGTATTAGATCGAAAACTCTGATGGAGGACCCAGAACGCGGGCTTAAGACTGCGCTCATTGAATGGTCACCTGGCGCCTCTTTGCCCCTTCACGAACATGTGGATATCGAGCAGAGCTATGTGTTGTCGGGAAGCCTTTGTGATGAAGAAGGAGAGTGCAAAGCCGGCGAGTTTGTCTGGCGGCCAATAGGCAATCGCCATCGGGCCTGGTCCCCAAACGGGTGTTTGCTACTCGCTATTTTTCTTAAACCCAACAAGACACTAGAAGGACCCAACGCCGATGGCTGAAAGCATGAAATTTCGCAAAGCACTGGAAGCTGCAGTAATGGAACGGCATTGTGCCGATCACCCCATGACCGAGAAATGGGCGTCCGGTGAGCTGAGCCGCAATTGTCTTATGGGGATTGCTGTTGAACACTGGCATTGGATCAAGAATGCTACGCGATGGAACTTTCCCATGTGTTCAAATGCCCCCAAAGACGTTATCGGGTTACAACTTGAAAATTATATGGAGGAGACTGACGACGAGAAGCCGCACCTCTCCATTATTCTTAAGTTCGCCCAAGTCAACGGCGCGGATGTCGATGCAGTTATGGCTAGCCCAGGTTTACCTACGACACGCGCTTGGGCCGAATGGTTGATCAACGTAGGAGAAAAACAACCTTGGTATTGCGGCATCGCCGCGAGCAGGGTTGGTACCGAGTCCCAATCACCCAGGCTCTACAGCAAGGTGCTGCCAGCTCTGCGCGAAATCTACAAGTACGCGGAAGATGACATTGAACACTTTTGGCTGCATTCGGAAGTGGATGTGGAGCATGGCGAGCGAGGGTTTGAAGCGCTAATCAAGCATTGTACGACCCGAGAGATGCAAGATATGGCGATAAAATATGCGTGTGAGAGTGCACATATGCGTTGGTTATATTTCGACGGTATTTACCTACATTACGAACAGGGCTACGACTTTAAACTGCCCCCCCTGTGACCGTGAGGTGTCAAAGTAGCGTTTTAGTATTTGTCACGTTAATAGCAACGCAGTTACCGTCGCTAGCTACACTCCCAGTTTCTGAGATACTATTCCCAATAAGCGTTTAAGGA
>CAYZMI010000134.1:0-4983 GCA_964479475.1 uncultured Rhodospirillaceae bacterium
CCTATACAGCATAGGGCACTAAATTTATTCCCATTCGTCCGTTCGGCCGCCTTTGTCAAAGGCTGATTTTGGTTTGTACATTAACCTCTCAGCTTATTTGGGGCTCAGGTCGGGCCAAACTGATTGTTGGCCCACTCCCTCCCATGCTGCAGGTACGGCGGCGTTATTTGCTGCTTCCACCCCAGGAAGGGATATATCCCAACCTGTCCCTGTTAGCCTTTTACCGGTAAATCCGTCTGACGCGTCAGCCATTAGCCAGCATATAGGGGCTTTCATCACCTCCGGTTGTACCATGGCCTCGCGATTGGGCGATGACGCCGGGGGTACCATCCCGGTATTCGCGGGCCCACCCGGCACCAGAACATTGACGGTAACACCTGTGCCTTCAAAATCCTTGGCCCAGCAGGCGGAATGAGCCTCCAATGCCGCCTTCGATGGACCATAAGGTGTCCAACCACGGCGAATCATTGTGTCCATGCTGGTGGTGACGTTGACGATCCGGCCCCAATCCTGTTGCAGAAATGTCGGGGCTATGGATTTGGCGAGCAAAAACCCGGCCCGGACATTAACATCAAATATGGCCTGCCAGCGCTCTTCGGGGACTTCCCAAAACTTGATATTTCGCTTGTAGTAGTCTTCGCGGATGGTGGAAAGACCAAGCCCCGCATTATTAACTAAGCCATGGAGGCTGCCGAAGGCAGACACGGCGCGCGAAACGATGTTGGTGCAATTCTTTGGATTTTGTAAGTCCTCTGCCATTGGCAGAACTTTGCCCTGTGCGCCCGATGCGGATACTTCTGCTGCCAAATCTTTTAGAGGTTCGTCGGATACGTCGATGGCGGCGACATTAGCACCAGCTGCGGCGAGTGCCTCTGTCATGGCTTTGCCTAAGCCGCCCGCGGCACCAGTGACAATAATGTTTTTTCCTGCAAGAGAGATCATTTCGCTTGGGTATCCTTATGTCACTTTGCCAGATGGCGAGATGTAAAGCCTATGATACACATCCCAATTTTGACAAGCGGTGAACACCGAATTCTTGACCAGAATGTGACCTGTAGTTACGTTTACCTTAGAATAAATAATTAAATATACGCCTCACAGGTACACGAGTGGAGTATCAAGCGATGCCAAAACATTTAACCGAGGAACAGGTCGAGCAGTTCAAGCGAAATGGTTTCATCTCGCCTATGAACGCGCTATCTGCTGACGAGGCTTCGGAATGCATCGACTGCCTGGAGAATTATGAGGAGCAGACAGGGAGGTCGGCGCAGGACAGCTTGACCTTAAAGTCGCACCTGCCTTTCGGGCTCTTCAGTCGGATCATTAGAAATGAGCATGTGCTGGATGCTGTCGAAGATTTGATAGGCCCTAATATTTTGTGTTGGGGTTCGTCTTTTTTTGTAAAAGAACCATATTCTGAAAAGTTCGTTTCATGGCATGCGGATACCTACTATTACGGTATTGAACCGCAGGATACCGTAACCGCATGGATTGCGTTTTCACCCTCCAATTTGGAATCAGGTTGCATACGCTGCGTCCCAGGCAGCCATAAATCGACCACTTATTTCGACAATGCGCCGTCGGAAAATAATATTCTTGCCCGGGGACAAATTACGAAGGATGTAGACGAATCTAAGGCCGTACACATGCCGCTGGAACCAGGACAGTTTTCCATACATCACGAATGTACGGTGCATTCCTCCGAACCAAACAAGTCTGACTATCGGCGTATTGGTTATTCTATCCACTATTGTCCAACCCACGTGCGTGAGACCATGTACGATCCAGTGGACGGTAAGAAGTCAGCAGCTTTAGTCCGCGGTGTGGACGAGTTTGATCATTGGGATCACGAGCAAGAGACGACGGTCGAATATGATGCTGCGATGGCGGAACACATGATCGAAATTAGGCGTCAATTTATGGCGCGCAACCAGGGCCGCGGATAATGCCAGATGGAATGACCAGACCGATGCTTCCTGCTGTGGAAAAATTTGTTGTGGAGATGCGGAAACTTTGCGAGGCAGAGGTGAAGGAGAGCACTCTCTGGGAAAAATCCCGAGAGCTACTTGCCGATTTGATAGCTGATCCAGGTCTAAAAGCACACGCGCGGAATTGGCCGGTCACCGGGTACAATCCGGAAACCAACAAAGTATCAAACCTGTTGTTCTACGAAGACCCCGATTACGGGTTCGTCATCAATGCGTTGATCAAGAACCCTGGTGGCTCCGCTATGATACATGACCACGGCCCCTCTTGGACCATTTACGGTGTGCTGCAGGGACAGGAACGGATAGTTCATTACAATTCGAAAAAACGGGAAGACGGTAATTTTGATATTTCAGAAAAACACGCTGAAATTTGCCGGCCTGGTGACATTGATGTCGTGCCACCGAATTTGATCCATTCGGAATATGCCGGTGATGAGAAATCCATAGCGGTAATTGTGCGTTCTCAAAGATCTGGAACGTTTGAGCAATTCCGTTATCTCGAAGATGGCAGCCAAGTGGTAATCCGAGGTCCGGAACAGGAGCCCTATTCGCTCTCTTGATTTTGTTTGATCGTATTTATGAGTGAATGGTCCGGCTGGTTGCTTGATTAATTTAAGCTGGCCCCAAACCAACCTCGCGCGACATTACAAAAACTTCCAAAATTGATATGGTTCTATAATGCCTGGCAGAAACATCGTGGGGGAGGCATCGGTTGAAATTCGGTTATTTTACACTTTCGGATAATCATTATCCTAACAACCCACGTACGGCGGCCCAGTTTGTGCTCGAAATTCGCGAACAGGCCATTCTTGCCGATAAGCTTGGATATCATTCAGCATGGATCGGCGAACACCATTTCGACCGTCTTGGGGTCAATTCACGACCTGATATTTTGTTAGCGAGCATAATTTCTGAAACACAAAGCATTCGTCTGGCTCCCGCAGTAAATGTGCTCCCGATCCATCACCCCATTCATGTTGCCGAGATGTGGGCAACGCTAGATGTGTTGTCTGGAGGGCGTGTTGATTATGCTTGTGGCCGTGGGTACGACCGTGCCGAATATGAACCGTTTGGCGCCGACTTTATGACATCAGCGGAGGTGTTCGAGGAAGGACTTCAGGTCGTTCAAATGGCTTGGACCGAACCAGGTGTATGGTCGCATAAAGGAGACTATTACCAAATCGATAACATGGAGATCACACCTAAACCCGTCCAGAATCCTATGCCTATTTATATAGGTTCTTTCTCCAAGACGTCTGTCGACATGGCAGCGCGCCGAGGATGCAATATTGCCTACGCTCCGTTTGCTGCGGCGATGGTGTTTGGTGGTCTAAAGGAAGCAGTTTTGGGTTATCGAGAAGCGGTGACCGCTCAAGGCAAAACACCTGGCCGGGCAATTTGCAGCTATTTCATTTATATTGCTGACACCGCCGAAGAAGAGGACCGCGGCCGCCAATATCAGATTGATTATTTCCAAAATTGTGTTCTACGGGCGTTTCCCGATGACCCGTCAAAAATGCCTCCTACAATGCATTATTTTATGAAAATCAACGAAATACTGCGAAACATGAAGAAGGAAGATCTTTCTGATCGGTCGATCCTAATCGGTTCGCCCGACAAGATAATTAGTAGCTTAAAGGGTGTAGAGGCATCTGGGATCGACGAGGTCATTCTTTATTTTAACGTAGGACGGAAACCGCACCAGATGGTCAAGGACCAAATGCAACGGTTTGCTGAAGAAATTGCTCCAGAATTTAAATGACCTCTAATAATCCCTTCAGAGCATAAAATGTTGTTACTACCAATGATCATTTGATTTGTGATGTCGGAGTGAGTGCGTAAAGGGCGACGGCTGTGGCGTTGGATACATTTAGACTTGTGAGTGGGCCGGCGCTGTCAATTCGGGCGAATTCGTCGCATGTTTTTCGGGTCAAGCGTCGCAATCCAGTGCCTTCAGCACCTAAAACCAAAACTCGTTTTACGACGGGCGAAACGCTTTTGAGCGATGTTTGAGCATTTGCATCAAGACCAAGTGACCAAAATCCCGCCTGTTTTAGTTTTTCCAGCGCACGGACAATATTGACTGTACGGATAAGCGGCACTGTTTCTAGCGCTCCCGATGCAGCTTTCGCCATAACGCCAGAAGGTGCCGGTGCATGTCGAATTTGTGTAATGACAGCCATCGCACCAAATACCGCGGCGGACCGCAAAACAGCGCCGATATTGTGTGGGTCTGTGACTTGATCCAGTAAAATTATTAGCGCAGAATCCATGTGTTCCGACAAATCGCAGATATCCTCGACCGTAATTTCCGGTATTGGTTTAACGAGAGCTGCAATGCCCTGATGGACAGCGCCCGGCGGTAATATCTTCTCTAACTCCGCGCGCGATAGCCTTTCCACCCTATTTTCAGCGTATTCTGGTAATTTTTGTTCTTCGCTCAGCGAGATTAACCGGATGACTGTTCGTTTAGGGTTGGCGATAGCCGCAAGAACCGCATGGTGACCGTAGAGCCAAATTTGAGTTGGGTTACTTAGCTTATTCGAACGCAGAGAGCGTTTTATACCATTTGGGGTCACTGCATTGTTCTCCTTGCACTTTTTTGCGCCACCATCTATATAGTGGGACATTCGATGAGCAACCGCAAAACGCCTGCCGTTGGAAATATTTAAATTTTTTGTTACGGCAGACTATTTGCCGTGTTTGGACGTTGACAAGCTGAACCCTTTTCCCGTATTCCGCACGTTTGTTTTTTCGCCCACTTGGTATTTTCGGGGAGGGGTGCCCGAGTGGCTAAAGGGGACGGGCTGTAAACCCGTTGGCGTACGCCTACGTTGGTTCGAATCCAACCCCCTCCACCAGTTGGCGAAAAGGGGGGGCGGAGTTTTAAGGAGCGAATGATTGGATCTACGTTTGCAGTAAGCAGCATTTTAGGAAAGCGCGGGTGTAGCTCAATGGTAGAGCAGAAGCCTTCCAAGCTTACGACGAGGGTTCG
>CAYZMI010000135.1:0-2344 GCA_964479475.1 uncultured Rhodospirillaceae bacterium
ATTACACGACGCGCAACAGTTTCTTCATGGCCAAAAACAACCATCGCCCGAGTGATATGATCGAAATCGGTGACAAAATATATGTCATCACCGGCAAGCATCTGGTCATCCGCCGCAGGAACAAAACCCTGGCCATCTCTCACAATCGCAACAACAACAATATTTAAATCTGGAAAGAGACCTGTCAATTGACGCAACGGTGTATTAATGACTGGACAATCATCACCACACCGCACACCCATCATACGCACCTGACCATCAGCAAGCGAAATACTCTCAAATGCTCCTGGCACCTGCAATCGTCTTGAAATAGCTCGTGCGACTTCAATCTCTGGTGAAATAATTACATCGATGGGCATGTGACCGCGACTAAAAAGATCAGCCCAAATGGGCTGCAAATAACTTTGATGCCGTATTCGGGCAATCTTAGTCGGTACATCAAATAGCGAGTGCGCCACTTGGCAAGCGACCATATTTACTTCATCAGCTTGGGTGACAGCGATAATCATATCCACCCCACCGACGCCAGCCCGTTCCAATACATCAGGATGTGATCCAAATCCTACAAATGCCTGAACATCCAATGAGTCAGCCACTCGTCGTACCAAATGAGGTGACTGGTCCACAATTACTACGTCATGCCCTTCGGCAGATAATTGCCGTGCGATGTGAAAACCTACCTGCCCAGCGCCACATATAATTATTTTCATTTTCGGAAAATCCTAATGGCCTCAATTTGAGCCAAGTTTATTTTCTTCAGTATTTTCATTTGTAACACCAAGCGATTTTAACTTTCTATGTAAAGCGGAACGTTCCATCTTAATGAAATTCGCAGTTCGAGAAATATTGCCACCAAATCGGGATATTTGTGCCCTCAAATACTCTCTTTCGAAGAGGTCGCGGGCCTCTCGTAACGGCAATCCTAAAACTTTTCCACCCTCTTCCCAATGAAGAGCTGCTGGAGTTCCATTGTAAATTTCAGGAGGTAACATATCTATGCAAACGGGTTCGTCCGATGTCCCACTGGCCATAATTAGAATCCATTCCACAACGTTACGCAGTTGTCGTACGTTTCCGGGCCAACTGTAACTCTGTAACGCAGCCATAGCGTCGTCGGATATAATCCTAGCAGGCAGACCATTAAGAATTTGGGCACGGCTCATAAAATGGGCAATTAGCGTTGGAATATCATCTGGCCGCGACACCAGCGGCGGAACCACAATTGGAACCACACTTAAACGATAATATAAGTCCTCACGAAACCTACCTGCGGTCATTTCTTCGGCAAGATCTTTATTGGTACTAGCAATTACTCGTACATCTACCTCTACTTTCCGGGTGCCGCCAACTCGCTGAAAGGTTTGTTCCTGTATGACTCTAACAATCTTACTTTGAGTTTCAGCCGGCATATCTGAGACCTCGTCTAAAAGTAATGTACCTCCATCCGCCTGTTCAAATGTTCCTATTGATCGCACCCCATCATTGCTAGATATTTCTGCACCGAAAAGTTCAACTTCCATGTTATGGGGCGCCATTGTTGCACAATTAACCGCAATAAAGGGGCCCTCATTGCGGATGGAATTGGCATGCAATTGCCGGGCCACTACTTCTTTGCCAACACCTGCCGGGCCAGAAATTAATACTCTGCTTTCGGTCGGCGCCACTCGCTCAATGACTTGTCGTAGTTGATTGATTTCCGAAGAGACACCCCATAAAGATACCTCTTGATCGACACGTTCTCTTAGCTCTGCGTTTTCCTTCCGCAGGCGAGCAGCATCAACCGCGCGCTCAATCATCAGAAGCAAACGATCAGCCTTAAATGGCTTTTCTATAAAGTCATATGCACCTATTTTTATGGCACTAACAGCCGTTTCAATATCGGCGTGCCCACTGATCATGACGACCGGCAGCAATTCATGATTCTGTTTTACAGTTTTCAATATTTGGAGGCCGTCTATTTCGCTACCCTGTAGCCAAATATCTAATATAATTAAATCAGGAAGACGATCTGCGATGGCTGATAATGCGCTTTGGCTATTTCCCGCCTCTCGGCAGCCGTAACCTTCATCCCGCAAAATATCCGCAATTAGACCACGGATATCTGCTTCATCATCGACAACTAAAATGTCGTTAGCCATAGACAACGGTCCCCTGATCGACACCCTTTGGATTTCTTGAATGTCCAGAGGGTGCGTCAAAATCTTTAGGGAATATTAAACTAACCCGCGTCCCGCCACCTTCCCTATCATTTAGTAAAATAGAGCCCCCATGATCTTCCATAATCTTTCGGACAATTGCGAGACCCAACCCAGTACCTTTTTCTCGTGTGGTCACATAAGGTTCC
>CAYZMI010000135.1:2444-4913 GCA_964479475.1 uncultured Rhodospirillaceae bacterium
GCTGGCATACGTGCAAATGAGGAAAACTCATCAACCAAGCGACCGATATCTCCAACTTGCCGAATGATAGTTTCCGTACAACTTGTAAAGGTTGCTGGATCACTAATTATCTCATCCTGATATTTTCGTTTTAGTCGATCTGCGGCGAGTTGGATCGGTGTCAACGGATTTTTAATTTCATGTGCAATTCTCCGTGCTACATCCGACCAAGCAGCTTTTCTTTGGGCCGCAAGTAATTCCGTAATATCGTCAAAAGTAACCACGTAACCTTTTTTAACGCCTGTGTCATTTTCAGGGGAAATACGAACAAATAGAGTTTGATTAGTTGGTTTCCCATATAAAATTATCTGACCGTCTACAGCTTCATCTGTGGAGTTCATTGCCTGCTTCATTAAATCTCCACATTCGGGGATCAAATCCACGAGATGACAACCAAGCATCTCGTCCGAAACCGACGATAACAAACTCATTGCGGCCCGATTAGCCACATTTACTACACCCTCCGAATCAAGCCCTATAACACCTGAAGAAACACCAGCCAGAACGGTTTCTATAAAATGACGTCGCACATCAAGCTGGCGATTGGCCTCCATTAAACCATCTCTTTGGTTGCCTAGCTGCTCCGTCATACGATTAAAGGCCCTATTAAGCGTCCCGACTTCATCAACAGTGCCGCTTTCATCTAGACGAGCGCTCAGATCCCCGCTTCTTACCTGTTCAGCTGCATTGACCAGAAGGCTGATTGGATGCGCCAACCGTGTGGCAAATATTAATCCGACCCAAATTGCTGCCATCAGCAATAAAAGCGAAACCAGTACAAACATCATTGCGAACGTAATCTCGATCTTAGATCGCTCACCTTCTAACTTTTCGTATTGATTAACTGCACGACGTGTCCTTTCAATGTGCAACAACACTCCTGTTTCAACGAAACGGCTTACATAAAGAAATGTGTCGACAAACCTGTCGAGCTTCACGAGCGCTCGAACCCGGTCATCTGCTTCGGCTTCCAACATTACTGGCTCGCCCTGCCCAGCGCGCTCAAAAGCCCATAACGGAACAGACTCATCAAACAGAGAAAATCCGAGATTGTTCCATCGCAATAGGGCATGTCCATTCGAATCAAATACTGCAGCTTCATTTAAAGAACGGAGAGCTCCCTGTGTTGCGATCATACGCCGTAATCTTTTAGGGTCGTTAGCCAAAATCGGAGCCGCTCTGCTAAAATCGCGCGCCATTGCCAAAATATCACCGCGAATTGTTTGTTGATGTTCCTTTAAATAAGCCTGCGCGACTGCATCGGATTCACTTAACGCTGTTCGAACCCGATCACTAAACCAAGCCTGTAACCCCAGACTAAAAAAAACTGCGGAAGAAATAGAAATTATCACTGTCGGGGTAACTGCTACCAAACTAAACATCAAAACAAGACGAGTATGTAATCGCGACCCCACTGCACCACGCCGGCGTTCTAGCCAGACTCGGACCAAACCACGGGCAACGATAGCGGCCAAAATTAAAAACAATGCCAAATCCAAATTTAATAGAATAAGCATTGTTTGAATATCTGGACTAAGTGGCGCCCAACCCGTCAAGGCGGCATAGGTGGCCAAAGACGAAGCGAGCGCCGCTAGCGTAAGAGTAATTGCGAGCTTGCGGCCAAGACCTACCCGCCGGGCCCAGCCTTCAAACCGAACAGGAATTGTGGGAGAGAATTTAGCGGTGTTAGTAGCCATTTCGGTAATCACCCAGTGGCAATCGGTTTCATCTCATAATTCATGTTCATTGTGAACTTCGCACGATATCAATATTTAATTGCCGAATTTTTTTACGTAGCGTATTTCGATTGAGACCCAAAACTTTTGCTGCCCGCACTTGATTACCCGAAGTCACCGACAAGGTGAGTGAAATAAGTGGGCGTTCAACTTCTCGGAGAATTCGGTCGTAAAGTCCTGGCGCGGGCAATTCACCCCGGTGAGCATCAAAATATTTTTTCAAATGACGTTCAACTGAACGAGCTAAATTCTCATTGTCCTCATGAATATTTACCGGTCTGTGCTCGAAGACGGCCCCCGACCCAAATTTGTCCATATTATCGACTAAAGCACAAATCCGATCCACTTCTCCGCAAATCAGATGGGCTAATTCTTTATCTCTAGCATTCTCACCATGTTCAAGAAGTTGTGCTGCACCTTTTATACCACACAACGGGGTTCTGACTTTTTGGGCTAGCATCGAAGCCATTGCTGTTACAGACCGGGCAGCATTGCGGTGAATGTGCTGTCGTTCTAAATTTCGCGCCACCTCTTGTGGGTGGATGCAAATGACGGCGAGACCCGAATTGTCTTTAAGTGGCGCTACGCTGATGGACAAACTTTTCCCATCACCGTTTTGGAAAATAAAATCAATGTCACATTCGGAAATGCTAACACCATCACTTCGGACTTTCGACAATAATGTATGGATGGG
>CAYZMI010000136.1:0-4911 GCA_964479475.1 uncultured Rhodospirillaceae bacterium
CCATCCACGGTCATCATCCGATTGTACCCCCAGCGGTATTCGGGCGGCGCATAATCTTCCGGACCGCTCGCCCAAGCACCAGAACAGGTCGCGTGGGAGCCCATGACATAAGGCTCGGATGTGGTCAGCTCGGGGTTTGTATGCTTGGGATCGATATTTTGGGACGCCCAAACAACCGCCTGTCCAATGGTCATCCCAAGAAAATTCTCCCAACCCACCTGTTCTTTGTGTGGGTCTTGAAAAGCCTCTGTGGTAACCATGCGAATAGGACCGCGTCCGTTAGCAACTTCACGCAAAAACGCATGATTACGCAAGCAGGTGGGCACCGGTTGCCGGTCCACATAATCGCCAACTAGTTCTTTGGTGTCGTCATACCACTTAGATTCGTATTCTTCACCATAGGCGTTTTGCGTGTAGGTCTTAAGATGCAGGAAGTAAGCGCCCACCGGACCGTAACCGTCCTTGAACCGAGTCAATACGATCCGGTTTTCCATTTGAGTCATTTTAGCGCCGACTTCAATTGGCAAGCCGTAGGCCGAGGCACTGCTCCAAGGTGCATACCAGGTTCGGCCCATCCCTTCACCGACTGAACGCGGTTTGAATATGTGTGAGGCGCCGCCAGCAGCGATAACCACCGCCTTGGCCTTGAAAACGTAAAAATCGCCGGTTCGGACGTTGAAACCAACAGCCCCAGCAGCTCGTGTACGGTCCTTCTTGTCCATAATTAGATGGGTGACCATGATCCGATTATAGACTTCACTTGCAGCTTTTCGTGCAGCCTCCGCAACGATTGGCTTGTAGCTTTCGCCATGGATCATGATTTGCCACTTACCCTCACGCAAGTAGCGGCCTGTTTCCGGGTCCCGCATGATGGGGAGACCCCATTCCTCAAACTTATGCACAGTCGAGTCAACGTGCCGACCGATGTCGTAAGCTAGATCTTCGCGGACTAGCCCCATCAAGTCGTTGCTAGCATATTCTACGAAGTCCTCCGGCTGGTTTTCACCCCACTGCATTCCCATGTAGCAGTTGATCGCATAGAGACCTTGTGCAACCGCACCGCTGCGCTCGATGTTTGCTTTTTCAACACAGACTACCTTTAAATCACGCCCCCAAAATCGTGATTCATATGTTGCACCGCAGCCAGCCATACCTCCGCCGACCACGAGAATATCAGCGTCAACTCGTATCGTTTTTCTACCCCGTAACAAACCCATCAGCTCAGCCCTTGTTTTAAATTTTCCGGTTTCAGTGCAGGCAAACCGCCATCTATATTGAGCGCACTGGGCTCATGGGATAGTTCTTGCGACTTTAAATCCGCATCGCTGGGTGAATCATATTCCGCGGGTCCCTTAATAGAGCCCCACGGTGTCGTTCGGATCGGAGAAACAAAATTCTTCTCTTCCCCATTACGGAATTTAACACGCCAGGAGATGGTTCCTTTTTCTTCTTCACGAAGCACACGAACACTGTGGCCGAGGGGGGCAAAGTCTGCGTAACCACGGGAGTCAATAGCATTCTGCGGACATGCTTTAACGCAGGAATAGCAGTCCCAACACATGTTGGGCTCAATGTTGTAGGCCCGCCGGTAGGTCTTATCAATGTGCATAATATCTGACGGGCAAATATCGACGCAATGACCGCACCCGTCACAACTGGTCATATAAACAAAGGTAGGCATGATCTCGACTTCTCTCCTATATCTGAAGACCAATTAGGGGATAGTTAATAGTGACGCGGCAAACGGCGTGCGCTGCCGAAGGTTTCGGGTTTATCAGCAGGACCTGGTAGATTCCGCCGCGTGCCGTTGGCTTCCTCGACGCGTTTTTGCAAAGCAGCGGCTGGCTTAAAGAACATGTGTGAAAATTTTGACCATGGAACTGACCCAAAGAGCACGGTCGTCGCAACAAGATAAAGACCGAGGAATATTGGCGACCAGCCACTACCCCAAGCCTGCAGGATGGCCCAAATTAGACCAAACGTGCTGCTTGCAAGAAGTGAAAGAATAAAAAGATCGGCTCGAATGACACGGAAGGGTGAATGGCCCTCAGCGGCAACATCGACCCGAATAAAAAACCAGAACCAATAACCTCCGATACAGACCAGTAAGCTACCTAAATACCAGAGCTGTGGCAGGATGTCGGGCGTGGGCGTTGAATTACTAGGATACCAAAACACCATGATGAAGGTCGTAATAACGTAAACCAAAAACCCGTACATACCCAAGAGATGGGCGATACGGCGCCTAGCGTTGCAAAACTCCGCAGATGTGAGACCCTCCACCAGCGCGGTTCGCACCGCCAGGGAAACCATTTCCCCACCGCCGACCTCTTTATCGCCTTTATCTTTAACTTTACGCCAATTTTCGAAGAAATACTTGGCACTTTTTTTATGACAAATGTCAAAGAGTGTACCGCCTGCCACACAAAGTATCATAATTACAACATAGGTTTGCATCACAATTGGTGGCACGTGTGCCGAAAGTTCGGCAAAAGGATTAATGGAGAACATCAAAGATTCCATATTTTAGCTTGCTACAGTCAAATTAGGGATCAACAAATGGGCAGGGGCACTAAAACAAATTTTTAATAAATTTAAAAACACTAATTGCGACCGTTTATCCAGTACGCTTGATGCACCGCGCATGCCCAGATCTTCAATGGTCGGCATGGCCTAAGCACCCTATTTGTTCACAATTTTATGATTCGATCCCTCCAAACGTGGTTCAAATCTAAGAAAGGCAATGTGGCCCATTTACACCGCCGTATCAACCTGTAGAAAGTAGAAACGATGAAAGAACATTGAAAATGGTGAAGATGCTGGCCAATTCATTTCAAAGTTTGCTTGTGTATTTTTTACTTCTTACGGTGATCACCAAACCATTTAGGATAATTATTAAAAAATAAATCGAGGAGACAACTAATTATGTCGACATTGGTCCCCCCCCATGGTGAAGGTGAGCTTAGACCCCTTTTAGTAGCGGCGTCGGCGCGTACCGAGGAACTCAAACGGGCTGAGAAGTTGGTAAAAATACCAATAAGCAGCCGGGAAATATCCGATTTATTTATGTTAGCTATGGGGGCCTATACACCACTTGATGGATTTATGGGAGAGGAAGATTGGCGCGGCTGCTGCTTAAGTATGAATACTACAAATGGGGTATTTTGGCCGATTCCAATCACCATTTCATGTAGTGAGGACGTTGCCAATGGTATCGCAACAGGTGACGAAATCGCTTTGGTAGATTCAAACAGTAGCGAAATTTTGGCCATCCAAACCGTTACGGAAAAATACGCCATCGATCGAAACTTCGAATGCCAAGAGATTTTTAGAACAACGGACGAAGGTCATCCGGGCGTCCAGAAGGTTATGCAGCAATCAGCGATCAACCTGGGGGGTCCAATTGTTGCATTATCGGAGGGATACTATCCGGAAACCTATAAGGGGCTTTATTACCGGCCTGAAGAGACCCGCTCAATGTTCAAAATAAACGGCTGGTCAAAAGTGGCTGCGTTTCAAACCCGAAATCCCATGCACCGAAGTCATGAATATTTGGCAAAGGTCGCCATTGAAATTTGCGACGGCCTCTTGATCCACCAAGTACTGGGTGCACTGAAACCGGGGGATATTCCAGCAGAAACAAGGGTCAGAGCCATAGACGCCCTAGTTGAAAATTATTTTGTTCCAGGCACGGCGATTCAGGCGGGTTATCCAATTGAAATGCGCTACGCGGGGCCGCGCGAGGCACTATTACATGCCGTATTTCGTCAAAATTTCGGCTGTTCACATCTTGTAGTGGGTCGTGATCACGCAGGCGTGGGCGACTATTACGGACCGTTCGATGCGCATCAAATTTTTGACACACTACCGCCCGGCAGTATGGAGATCCAGCCACTGAAAATCGACATCACCTTCTTTTGTTACAAGTGTAATGGCATGGCAACAGGCAAGACTTGCCCCCACAGCGACGACGATCGGCTAGCCATTTCAGGCACGAGATTACGCGAAATGTTTGCAAACCATGAACAAATTCCGGAGGAGTTCAGCCGGCGCGAAGTAATCGAAGTATTGCAGGCTCACTATGACGGATTAGACTGAGCGATATGAGAGACCGATTTGATGATTATTGCGCAGATTAGCGACACTCATATTCTATCAAAATCGTCTGGGTTAGTGGAAGGCACCAGCCGCTCCGAAAATTTGCGCCGTTGTATAGCCGCTATCAACCGAGACGCCGTAGACGCCGTAATCCACACCGGTGATACCGTTCAGCAAGGCTTAGCTGAGGAATACGAACATTTGCGCGAGATTTTATATGAACTCTCCTCCCCGATATTTTTGGTACCAGGAAACCGCGACCACCACGCTACGCTGCGGAAATATTTTAGTCACCTCTCCTATCTGCCTCAGACGGGTGATTTTCTTCATTATACGATAGAGGATTTCCCTCTACGCCTGGTCGCGCTTGATTCAGTCGAGGATGGCGAACGGAAGGGTGTATATTGTCAGCGAAGAGTAGACTGGCTGAACAAAACCCTCTCCGCACAACCCGATCGACCAACACTTCTATTTATACACCACCCACCATTCAATATTGAACCACATTACTTAGGCGGGTATCGGCGACAACGGGAAGCTGAAGACTTGACCATGGTGGCAAGCCGTCATCTGCAAGTCAAACGGCTAATATGCGGCCACGTGCATTGTTTGCACCATGAGATGTGGGCGGGCACGGTAGCGACCACCATGCCGAGCGTCGCAGTCGACCTCCGTAAAAGCATGGATCAAGAGATCGGAGAGGCGCCCTTATATTTGCTCCACAAAATTTCCGAAGACGGCAATTTTGTCACACAACCCAAATTGGTTACCGACTGAAGTAAATTACAATAATTTAGTATCAGAATCGGGTTC
>CAYZMI010000137.1:0-4854 GCA_964479475.1 uncultured Rhodospirillaceae bacterium
GGTGCTTTGGGGGTATTTTGGCATTTCGGCAGGGGGTTGCCAGATTACCAACAATTGGCAGGCTACGAACCGCCGACGGTTACGCGTATACACGCCGGCGATGGGCGTTTGCTAACGGAGTTCGCCCGTCAAAAGCGCGTTTTTGTGCCATTCCATGCTATACCCAAAAATGTTGTCAAAGCATTTCTGTCGGCGGAGGATAAAAATTTTTATAGCCATGCGGGAATAGATGTTAAAGGTGTCATCCGGGCGGTATATACAAATTTAAAACGGATTAGTTCACGTCAACGGCTGGTTGGTGCTTCCACGATTACACAACAGGTGGCAAAAAATTTTTTGTTGACTAGTGAAGTTTCATTTAATCGAAAAATTAAGGAAGCAATCCTAGCCTTTCGGATTGAACGTACCCTCAGCAAAAATCGAATTTTAGAACTTTATTTAAATGAGATATATCTCGGCCAGTCGTCCTATGGAGTTGCGGCCGCAGCACTGAATTACTTTGATAAATCCCTCGGCGAACTTACCATTCACGAAGTGGCCTATATAGCCAGTCTTCCCAAAGCGCCGAATAACTACCATCCAATTCGACGGACTAAAGCAGCAGTGGCACGACGAAATTACGTCATTGGTCGCATGCTTGAAGATGGTCACATCAGGCCAGATCAAGCGGAAATTGCGCGAGCCAAGCCACTTTTAATCCGTAAACGCACAGGTGCATCTGTTGCGAAAGCAGATTATTTTGTTGAGGAAGTTAGACGCAAACTCGTAGAACGCTATGGCGAAGATCAACTCTACGGTGGTGGGCTATCTGTTCGTACAACACTCAATTCACGTCTACAGGCGATAGCAGACCGTGTGCTGCGGAAAGGACTTATCGCTTACGATCGGCGCCATGGTTGGCGCGGTTCAATTGGTACGCTAAAAAACCAAACGGAATGGGCTAAAGCCTTAAAAAAATTTCCAATGCCTAAAGCAGTTGCTGAGGCTAAGCCCAATTGGCGAAAAGCGGTTGTTCTCGCCATAACGCTCGATCAAGTTGTCATTGGTTTGCAAGAAGGTCGTTTAGGGCATATTCCGTTGTCGGCGCTCAAATGGGCGCGGAGTTGGAAGAAAGGACAAAAATTAGGGCCTGCAGTAAAGCGACCTGATCAAGTGGTCAAACCTTTCGACATTATCCTTGTCGAGCGAATGCTTTCAGGCAAATTTGGTAATCCCGTGCCGAAAGCTACATATCACTTACGCCAAACCCCTAAAATTGACGGAGGCCTTTTGGCGCTTGACCCACATACTGGTCGTGTGCTCGCAATGTCCGGTGGTTTCAGTTTTGCACGCAGCCAATTTAATCGTGTCACGCAAGCGCGCCGACAGCCAGGATCGGCATTCAAGCCCTTTGTCTATCTGGCAGCCTTGGATCATGGTTACACACCATCAAGTATTATTCTCGATGCTCCATTCGTGTTGGATCAAGGGCCGGGTCAAGTGCGCTGGAAACCGGGAAATTACACCCGCCGGTATTATGGACCTAGCCCTCTCCGAATAGGCATTGAAAGGTCGCGCAATTTGATGACCGTTCGTTTGGCACAGGTGATAGGAATCGATACCGTAGCTAATTATGCCGAGAGGTTAGGCGTTGTTCGCCGTATGCCGCGAATGCTGTCCATGTCACTCGGTGCGGTAGAAACTACCTTGCTCGATCTTACAACCGGATATGCAATGCTGGTAAACGGGGGCAAGCGAATTATACCGACCCTCATAGACCGTGTGCAGGATCGAAATGGCAAAACAATATTTCGCCACGAAAGGCGTGATTGTCCAAATTGCCGTGGCGTCGAATGGGATGGTGAATACGCCCCTAAAATAATTGATATTCGTGAGCAAGTCGCCGATGCGCGAAGCAGCTATCAAATTGTCTCGATGCTGCATGGTGTTGTCCAACGTGGTACGGGCAGACGAATTCGTTCGGTGGGAAAGCCACTGGCCGGCAAGACTGGAACGACTAACGATAGTCTAGATACATGGTTTATAGGATTTTCGCCGGATCTGGCGGTTGGGGTTTTTGTCGGTTTCGACGAGCCGAAGTCAATGGGGCGACGGGAAACTGGATCGTCGGTCGCCGTACCCATATTCCGCGACTTTATGAGTGAAGCCTTAAAGGACAAACCCCCTATACCGTTTCGCATTCCGCCTGGCATTCGGTTGGTTCCCATAAACGTCAAAACTGGAAAACGGGCTGTGGGGGGTGATAAATGGGTAATAATGGAGGCTTTTAAATCCGGGACCGAACCACATTCAAGCAATACGAGTTTACGGCAGGGCGATGTCGGAGTGGCGCCAGTGCGTATGCTCAAAGGATTGTATTAGGGGCCGTCTCCCGCTAAAAGGCGGTGCGTGTTTCTTACACTAAAGTTTTTCATTAGTCGTTCTAAGGGCTGGTTTTATGCGTGCTGAACACCAAAATCTGGTCGATGAAATTTTGCAGTCTATTACACTGCTAAGGAGGCATCTTTGACTGGGAAAATGCACTCAGACGATTGGATGAATTAAACGTTGCAATCGAAGCCCCTGATCTCTGGGCAGATGCGGATAACGCGCAAACTATCATGCGAGAACGGACAAGGCTGGGGCAGGCAATCGACGATATTCGTTCTATGGAGCGAGATGTCGAAGATGCTACGACTCTTATTGAGCTTGGTGAAACAGAGGAAGATGAAACAGTTGTAGAAGAGGCGGAAAATTCATTAGCCGCTCTAAAAATATTTGTGACGAAACGGGAGCTGGAAACTCTTTTATCAGGTGAAGCTGATGGAAATGACTGTTTTCTAGAAATTCATGCAGGTGCCGGCGGTACAGAATCCCAAGATTGGGCACAAATGTTGGCTCGGATGTATGTCCGCTGGGCAGAGGCGCATGAATACCGTGTGGAGTGGCTTGAAGAGAGCCCTGGGGAAGAGGCGGGACTTAAGTCGACGACCCTAAAAGTAACGGGGACGAATGCCTATGGATGGCTCAAGACGGAAAGTGGCGTCCATCGTTTGGTTCGTATTTCACCATTCGATTCTGCTGCAAGGCGGCACACCAGCTTTTCCAGTGTTTGGGTATACCCCGTAATCGATGACACCATTGAAATCGAAATCCAAGACAAAGACTTGCGGGTTGATACTTATCGCGCATCCGGGGCAGGGGGACAGCACGTCAATAAAACAGACAGTGCCATTCGAATTACGCATGGACCTACCGGCATCGTCGTACAATGCCAAAATGACAGGTCACAACATCGGAATAGGGCGGCTGCGATGGATATGTTACGATCAAGGCTTTATAAATTGGAATTGCAGAGACGCGAAGAATCAGCGCAGGCGGAACATAATGCAAAAACAGAAATTGGTTGGGGTCACCAAATTCGGTCTTATGTTTTACAACCATACCAGATGGTGAAGGATCAGCGCACTGAGGTGGAAAAGAGCAATGCGCAAGCCGTTTTGGACGGTGATTTAGATGAATTTATGGCTGCTGCTCTTGCCTCTCGGCTGGGCAAAGATGACGACAATATGTCCAAGGAGGCTACCCGATGATGGTGTATGAAAATATTGAGACTAAGCTTTTGAAGAGACTGGACCCAGTACACCTTGAAGTGATTAATGAAAGTTACATGCACAGTGTACCGCCAAATTCAGAAACTCATTTTAAAGTAGTGGTCGTTTCTAACAGCTTTGTGGGTAAAAATCGCGTCGCCCGGCATCAACTCATCAATAAATTGCTCGCGGTAGAAATAGCGGGGCCTGTGCACGCACTCTCTATTCAAGCGCATACACAAGAAGAATGGGTGTCACGCGGGGGTGTACTTTTAGACACACCTGAATGTCTGGGTAGAAATAAAATAGAACATGCTAAATAAAATCGGATTTCATCAAAATAAAGAAACAAAATGAAACGCAGTTTGGATCGAATTTTGGTCACCCACGTTGGTAGTTTACCGCGTCCGGTGGAATTAATTGAGTTTATGGTCGCTCAGGACAAGGGAGAGGCCATTAATCAAACCGATTTTGAAATTAGTTTAAAAAAAGCAGTAAATGAAATTGTAGGCAAACAAAGCGATCTGGGTATTGATGTTGTGGATGATGGCGAATTTTCCAAACGCGGTTTTGCGGTTTACGCTCATGAACGGCTTGCTGGGCTTGAGGGCACTGGAAGATCGCGGCCATCGCCTTGGGCGGATTCAAGAGAAGCCCAAGCATTTCCAGAATTTTATGCGCTGGAACACTCCGCCAAGGATCGCAAGCCTACACCGAGCACTATGCAAATGGCGTGTACTGGTCCGATTAATTATAAGGGGCAGGAAATTTTACAGAGGGACCTTGAAAATTTGCGTGCTGCTGTCGACGCGGCCGGTATTGACGAGGCATTTGTCCCGGCAATTTCTTGCTCGGATATTGCGGGAAATCAGGTCAATGAATATTATGAAAGCGACGAAGAATTTCTATATGCGATTGCAGATGCGATGAACGTTGAGTATCAGGCAATTGTTGATGCCGGATTTTTGCTCCAAATTGATGATCCTCGTCTCATAAATTATTATGTCAAAAATCCGCACCTTAGCATCGTCGAGTGCCGGGAATGGGCTGAAACCCAGGTTGACGCTATCAACCATTCGTTAAAGGGAATTTCCCAAGACCGTGTTCGGTACCATACCTGCTACGGGATTAATATGGGCCCACGCGTTTACGATATGGAGATGAAGGATTTCATCGACATTGTGCTGAAAATTAATGCAACAGCCTATTCGTTTGAGGCAGCAAATCAGCGTCATGAACATGAATGGCGTTTATGGGAAGATATCAAACTACAAAAAGATAA
>CAYZMI010000138.1:0-1163 GCA_964479475.1 uncultured Rhodospirillaceae bacterium
GCCCTTTACTCCAAGGCTTCCAGTTCGTCTATCAAGCCACTAATGACGTTGAGACCTGTAGCCCAGAACTCGGGAACGGATGCATCAAGCCCAAAGGGTTTGAGTAGAGCCTTGTGATGAAGCGTACCGCCGGCACGTAACATCTCCAAGTAACGCTCAGCAAATTCTTCATCCCCCTTCTGATATTGGGCGTAGAGCGAATTCACTAGACAATCACCAAATGCGTAAGCGTAGACGTAGAATGGCGCGTGGATGAAATGTGGTATGTAGGTCCAATAATATTTGTATTCTTCGTGCAATCGAATAGCGGGGCCTAGGCTCTCGTGCTGCACTTCCAACCAGATCTTGCCAATTCGATCGGTTGATATCTCTCCTGCGCGCCTTTCTGTATGAACCCGGAGCTCAAACTCGTAAAATGCGATCTGGCGCACTACCGTATTGAGCATATCCTCAACCTTAGCGGCCAGCATTGATTTAAGGCGTTTTGCATTGGTCTCGCGTTCCAGCAAGGAGCGAAATGTGAGCATCTCGCCGAATACCGAGGCGGTCTCGGCTAGGGTTAACGGCGTTTCACACTTTAGATGGCCTTGAGAGCTGGCTAGAACCTGATGTACCCCGTGGCCAAGCTCGTGGGCAAGCGTCATCACATCGCGAGGCCGCCCCTTGTAATTGAGCAACAAATATGGATGAGCGGACGGGACAGTGGGGTGTGCAAAAGCTCCTGCGGCTTTTCCAGGGCGGGCTGGTGCGTCGATCCAGCTATTGTCGAAAAATTGTTTCCCAACAGATGCAAGCTCCGGGGAAAATCGTTCATAGGCATCGAGTACGATCTTTCGTGCCTCGGGCCAAGAAATGAGCGTTTCGTCGGCTTCAGGCAACGGTGCATTGCGGTCCCAGTAATTCAATACCTTTTTGCCAAACCAATTAGCCTTAAGCCTGTAATAACGGTGTGATAGATCGGGATAGGCAGCTTGAACAGATTTGGACAAGGCGTCGACGACCTCGTCTTCCAACTGATTACCGAGATTGCGGGATGTCTGCGGTCGCTCGAATTTGCGCCAGCGAT
Source organism: uncultured Rhodospirillaceae bacterium (assembly GCA_964479475.1). Lineage (GTDB taxonomy): Bacteria > Pseudomonadota > Alphaproteobacteria > MPNO01 > UBA2964 > JAQBTY01. Next base: position 1,067 of record CAYZMI010000138.1, read on the forward strand.
CTTCGATTTCCTTGTCCTTGGCAAGCGTATTTGTAATCAGTGCAAAGAGCTCTACATTTTCTTCCAATCCCTTTCCCAGCACCTTAGCCGCCGTCTT
>CAYZMI010000138.1:1263-4834 GCA_964479475.1 uncultured Rhodospirillaceae bacterium
TGGTTGATCTCGAGTGTAAAAAACACGAGGTGAGCCGAGATATCAGTCACTCTTTCGTGTGTGGTCTGATAAAAACGGCCCATATCTGAATCCGCCACATTCCCCGCATGAACCAACTGGGCATAACTCATCACCTTGGACAACGACTCATCGATTTCCTCAAAAGCCGCCACTGCAGCAGCCAACGCAGCACCCCCCAGTTTGCTGATTTTGCCGTAATATTTTTTTTTAAACGCCTTGGCGCTTTTTTCTGACTTGTTGAGATCCGATTTTAATTTTTTACTGTTCGGTGCAGCATACAAATCGTTTAAATCCCAATTCGGCAATCGCCCTAGTTTTGTTTGCCGTATTTTTGCCGCCGCAGATTTAGCCATGGGTGACTCCTTATTGGACTGTACGATATAAGTGGGAAGCGTCATAAACGAACCGATTAATTTGACAAGTTAAATAAAGAAACGGTCGCATATTATGAATTCGGGAGGCGGAATGAATACCGAGCACTGGCCGAATCTCGCACAAATGTTCTTCAAGCGTGCAGCTGAAAAGGGAGATAAGGCGTTTGTCTGGCGCAAGATTGGCGAGACATGGGTAGCCACCTCATGGTTAGATGCCGCGCAAAAGACCGCCGCCTTAGCACGCGCACTGACTGAGCTTGGAATTGGGCGAGGAGATCGGGTCGCACTTGTGTCAGAGAGCCGGCCTGAGTGGCCCATCGCAGACATCGCCATTATGTCGCTAGGTGCTATCTCGGTCCCCGCCTACACCACTAATAGCACCAAAGATTATCTACATGTCCTAACGGATAGCGGCGCATCCGCTGTTATCATCTCAACATCAGAACTAACCAATAGGGTATTGCAAGCAGCTATTGATGCGCCATCGGTAAAGTTTTTAATTACCATGGAACATCCGGAGAAAAACCAGAACACTGGACTTGATATACTTCTATGGGACGATTTGCTTGGCAAACATGGAGGGCCACCTGACGACGTAGTAGCTAAATCTGCATCTATCACCCGCGATCAAACCGCGTGTCTAATTTACACCTCCGGCACCGGTGGTGTTCCAAAAGGCGTAATGTTGAGCCATGGGGCAATCTTGAGTAATTGCCGAGGTGCCACAAAACTTTTGTCCGAAATGGGGCTCGATGACGAAGTATTTTTATCCTTCCTACCGTTGTCGCATTCATACGAGCACACCGCGGGACAGTTTTTCCCTATCAGTATTGGAGCGCAAATATACTATTCAGGTGGCGTCGATAAGCTAACCGCCGACATGGCGCAAGTCCGGCCAACCATAATGACCGCAGTGCCGCGGCTCTACGAGGTCATGCATGATCGCATTCGGCGCGGGGTAAACCAAGCAGGAGGAAAAAAAGCAGCGCTATTTGAGAAAACAGTGGCGCTGGGGCGCACACGCTATGAGGATCCAGCCTCGTTGGGTTTCATCGATAGGTTGTTGGATTTTATACTAAACATATTGGTACGCAAAAAAATACAAACTGCATTTGGTGGAAAACTCAAAGCATTGGTGTCAGGCGGCGCCCCATTAAATTACGATATCGGAAGTTTTTTCACGGCGCTCGGTATTCGAATTTTACAAGGTTACGGACAAACCGAATCCGCCCCATGCATAAGCTGCAACGAGCCTGACAACAACCGGATCGATACCGTGGGACGCCCACTCGACGGGGTCGAATTAAGAATCGCCGGAGACGGTGAAATTCTCGTCCGCGGCGAACTAGTGATGCAGGGGTATTGGGGCAACCCGGATGCAACCGCCGAAACCATCCAAGACGGCTGGTTACATACAGGTGATATAGGTGAACTCGATGCAGATGGACGACTACGCATTACCGACCGCAAAAAAGATATCATCGTCAATTCTGGTGGTGACAATCTTTCGCCGCAGCGCATTGAAGGGTTTTTGACGCTGCAGCCCGAGATTGCCCAAGCCATGGTCTATGGCGATAGGCAACCCCATGTGGTTGCGCTAATAGTACCAGATACTGACTTCGCCGATAACTGGGCCAAACAGAAGGGGCAGAAACAGGGTAATCTCGCTGCCATTGTTGGCGAGGAAGGATTTCGCAAAGCAATCAGCGACGCGATAGACCGCGTCAATGCGGACCTATCGATTATTGAAAAGGTTCGACGCTTTACCCTAACTGCAGAAGCATTCACCATTGAAAATAGCATGATGACCCCTACACTAAAGATCCGACGTCACGTGATACGGAATGAATATGGTAAAACATTGGAGGCGCTTTATGGCGGATAGCAGACAAAACATTTGGCGAGTGCTATTTGTGATAGGAACGTTGGTGTCGGCGGGGGTAGTAACAACAGGTTGTGCAATTGATGCCGCAACAACTGTCGTGGAAGAACGAAAATTCAGTGATGTCATTAACGACACCGAGATTAAGGCGAATATTAATAAACGGCTTTTGAACCCCACGAATAGCGATTTATTTTTCTATTTAAATACAGACGTTTATGAAGGCCGGGTCATGCTAACCGGGTCGGTCAAGAGCGAGCGAGACCGTCAGCGTGCCGTTGCTCTCATGAAGGGCTTGCGCGGAATTCGTGCAACATTTAATGAGATCCAGGTGACCGATAAGGGTGGGTTAGAAAACACTGCCAACGATGTTTGGATTAACGCCAAAATCAAAGCTAAATATTTTGCTGAAATAGATGTTAAATCTATCAATCTTAGGTGGCGGGTAGTCAACGGAACCGTCTATCTGCTCGGTTTCGCCCGTAATCCCCGAGAACGCCAATTGATGATCATTCTGGCAAAAGATACTAATCACGTTCAGGGGGTTGTTGATCATATTTCGATGAAATGATCTACCGGAATACTAGGGAGAAAGAAGAATGGCGGCAAAAGAAACGGCTTTAATCGTGGGCACCGGGCCGGGCTTGAGCGCATCACTGGCGCGACGTTTCACCAAGGAAGGAGCAAATGTTGCTATCGCAGCCCGTGACACCAAAAAGCTCTCGGAGCTGGTGTCAGAAACCGGCGCTAAAGCCTACACATGTGACGCAATCGATCCAAATGCGGTCGCAGATCTATTTGGTAAAGTCACTGCAGACCTCGGAGAGCCAGATATTGCAGTATACAATGCGTCTAACCGGGTGCGTGGGCCCATCATTGATCTTGACCCCGAGGCGGTGTTAAACGCTATCAAGATCAGTTGTTATGGCGCCTTTTTAGTCGCACGGCAGGCTGCCAAACAAATGGTAGCACGCGGTAACGGCGCAATATTCCTTACTGGTGCGTCTGCTGGCGTGAAGGGCTATCCAAACTCGTCAACTTTTGCCATGGGTAAATTTGGATTGCGGGGTCTTGCACAATCGCTTGCTCGCGAGTTGCACCCGCAAAACATTCATGTAGCGCATTTTGTGATTGATGGTGGTATCGAACGGGCAAACGACCCACGCGCTGATCGCGGCAAGGACGGGCTATTACAACCTGACAGCATCGCCGAAACCTACTACCAGTTTTGGCGTCAACCACGCGATGCATGGGCATGGGAGATTGAATTGAGGCCTTGGGTGGAAACGTTTTA
>CAYZMI010000139.1:0-4751 GCA_964479475.1 uncultured Rhodospirillaceae bacterium
CCCGTAATTAGGCATTCTGACAGGTTCGCGCCGGATATGTATAGATAACCAAAAGCGCTGCCGCATTCACCCGCGGCATAAAGCCGTGGGATGGGCTCGCCAAACACATTAATAATTTGTTGTTTGGCGTTGTGAATTGGCCCACCTTGTGTGTTTGAAACTACAGGCCAAACTTCTCCTACATAAAACGGCGGTTCTTTTACCGTGGTCATTGTCCCCGGTGGGCGGCCAAAATCTTCATCCTTGCGCTTGCGGCAGAGCCCGTTCCAGCGATCCAGAGATTCTGCCAGTGTTGAGGCGGGGGCTCCAATTAATTTCGCCAATTCTTCAACAGTATCAGCTTTTTTCAATATGCCCATTTCGACCTCTTTCATATTATCTTCGCTCCATGAGAAGCCTAGGCCGGGTTGGTTATAGGTAGGCGCACCAATTTGATACATATCGCAACCTATTTGGTCGAATACGAGGTAGGACGGTACACGAGGAAAGTTCTGTTTTACCGAATCGAAATGTTCCATATGCCGGTGGGAAGTATCTTGGGTATAGGGTGTGCATTCGTTCATATAGCGTTTGCCGTCTTGGTCGATGACAATCCAGCACATTTTAACTTTCGCGGTGCGTTCGCGGCCCGGCATCCAGTCGGGTAACCGCTTAACCCGAATAGCGACGGGGTAATTTGGATCAGGGTGCTTAAAGCCGTATGAACCGTGGAAGTGCCACATATGCCATAAATCAGCACCAACCTCTTGGGCCATGCGGATGCCGTCACCGGTATTGGTAGTCGATGTAGCGGTCAGTACGGGTTCGATTTCCCAGAACTGTTTTTTCATTTCCTCGTCGGCCTCGAATCCTCCCGTGCACAGAATCACCGCACGTTTGGCCTTTATGAGGACCTCCCCACCCTTACTATTTTCAAAACGAACCCCAATGACCTCCTTCGAGCGATTGGTGATTAAGCGTTTGGCGCTTAGGAGGTAGCGTACATCGATACCTCGCTTGTCGACATTATCCTCCAGTACTCGGAAGACCCGCCAACCGTTCGCAGAGGGCCGAGCCATGATGTGTGGATATGTACCTTCCTGAGTTTCGTGGCCTGGAACGCTCGTAATGTTGGTATGATAGAATGTATCTACTCCGGGGAAGGGGTAGTTGCCTCCTTTTTCCCTGGTGGTGATGGACGCACCACTGACCGCAGCAAGCTTTCGAATCTCTTGTTCAATAGTTGTCATACCGTCTGCCAAAACCCGTATAACATCGTCCGGTGTTCGCCCTCCGTTCGTAGCTTTCAGATAAGCAAAAGCCTCGTCCGCGTCATGTGCGCTACGCATTGCCCCACCTGAACAAATCGATATACCACCAGGGTTTCCAGCTTTTTCTGCCAACAGGACTTTGCACCCCTTGTCGGCGGCTGTAATCGCAGCTAGTGCGCCAGCAAACCCATAGCCAATGACTACGACGTCAAACTCTTCATCAAATGGCGGAACCTCGTTATTTTTCTTTACTGGATCAGCCATAGCCTCCCTGCCTATCTATTGTTATCGTTTCATTGTAATTGAGCGTGGCCATCATTCTATTGCTTTCTCGCCAAACGCAAAGGCAGAATGCACGGAATAATTTTAGAATTGATACAGAAACTCAGATGGATCTAAAAATTCGTCCTTTGTCCAAGGCACTCGGTGCAGAAATTTTGGGCATTGATCTCAACCGAAATCTTGCGAAGAAGACTATCGAGAACATTCGTGCCGTATGGCTGAAATATTTGGTGATCGTATTTCCCGATCAAATTTTGGATGAGGACGCCCACACAAGATTTTGCAAATATTTCGGCGAAATAGAACCGCCTATGGTAAGTCCGGCCCAGGACGCTTCTCATCCGCATGTCATGTTTATCTCCAATGTACGCAATGAAGGCCTCCGGACTGCTCTTGAAGATGGTGAAATGATGTTCCATTCAGATAGGTCGTTTCATCAAACTCCTTTTGCGGCGAGTACGCTCTACGCAATTGAGATACCTTCGCAAGGAGGGAATACTCGTTTTGCAAATTGTTATGCCTCATATGACGCACTTCCCGTTGCGCTCAAGGAAAAGTTAATGGGACGCCGTGCTATGCATATCTATGATTATGAAAACAACCAGGTTCAAAAAACTAAGACAAATAGCCCCGATGCACCACGTTGTATCCAACCCATCTTTCGCACACATCCGGAGACAGGGCGTCAGGCCATTTATGTTAGCCGGCTGATGACCGATTATATCGTTGACACAAATACAGAAGAGAGCCGTAATTTGTTGAGCGAGTTGCACGAATTCACCGAACAGCCTCAATTTGTTTATGAACATGTGTGGCGGAAGGGCGATTTAGTAATGTGGGATAACCGTTGCACTATGCACGCCCGCACACATTTCGATCCAAATGAACGCCGTATGCTGCGACGGATAGCTATTTGCGGTGATCAACCCTTCTAGGACATCGGCAAATTCGGGTCTAGTTGCCAATGTTTGGATGGAACTCCACAATGGGTGTGTCCAGTTTTTTTATGAGAGGTATGGAAAGGGGCGCGTGAGAAATGTCGACCATTGACGTAAACGGAGAAACTCTTAGCTATCAAAATAGCGGTGAAGGGGACCCGGTCTTGTTACTTCATGCTGTAGGTGCAAGCGGTCAGTCCTGGTCTGACATTGAGGCAGAATTAGCCAAGAAATATTCAGTTTATGTATTTGACCTGCGTGGTCACGGCGCTTCAACATTGAACGGCAGGATGACCCTTGAGGATATGGCAAAAGACGTTGAGGAGTTAGTAAATTTGCTGAACATTGGTCCTTGTCATGTGATTGGGACGTCAATTGGTGCAATGGTCGCCGTCAAATTTGCTGCCGCGGCCCCTAATTCTATAAAGTCCCTCAGTCTTGCGGGCGTAGGTCTAGTACCCGACAGTGTTTTGGCCGATGAGATATATGGAATTCGTGAAGCGGTGCATTATCTCACAGATGAAGATTTTGCCTATCAAGTTGCCGAGGCGTTGCTAATTCCTGACGCACCTGAAGAAAGTGTTAAAACCTTGGGAGATGGCATTTTAGCTCAAACCAAGCAAAATTATTTGATGGCTCTGGAAGCAATGGAAGCAGGCGATTTAAGTGCTTCTGTTGACAAAATTGATGCACCCACGACCGTTATTCACGGTGTCTTAGATGAGTTTGTAACGCTGGATTGTGCAAAATCACTGGTTGAAGCGTTTTCCAACGGGTCGCTAACTTCGTTGGATAATGCAGGCCAGGTCGCCTACTTGGATTGCCCAGAGCAATTTTTGGCCGAGGTTTCAGGATTTTTGCATAAAAATTCTTGATACCTTTAGCCTGTTAGCGAACCACCTTATTCTTCCTAATATGGACTCGTGTACCAATGGACTTATCAATTTATTTCAGCCCCAGTTCTTGGGAAATAGGCTATCAACCAAACAGTTAGATCTCTCTTGCCGAAGGTTGCCAATCCCAAGAGAAAAACCTTGGTGGCGAACTATAACGTGGCCCGTTTCATCACAATTTTGAAGGCGTTGTGGCGTTACGGCGATCGTTTGTCTGGAATGGTATAGGTCTACTTCATCGCGGTGGAGTTCAATAAAATTGCGTGTTGCCCTGTCACCGAGTGCAAGTGCTACTTGCGTCGAAAGCTTTAGGCTGGTGGCTTTTTGCCGGGTAAGCGCGAGCCCCGTGGCAATGGGTGCTGGATTAGCGGGTGGCACGTGATCTTTAGCAATCAGTCGACGTTGATTATTGCCGTTAGTTACTTGATATCTAGCAATCGTACTTGATGACAAACCAAATTGGTGTGCAAATTGGTGAAGTATTTCATAACCCGTGTGATCAGTTAAGGGATTGGTATTAGGAGCAATGACGTTTAATTGGGTATCAGTTCTTTCAAGTATAATGGCAAAAAAGCCACCGGTGTTTGAGAAGTGGGGCCAAAGTCGGAGCGATTTGGATAATTCGTTTCTGTAATTTTGGCCTTTCCATTTTGTCAAACCTGGTTTGAATTCGAGCCCCGGTATTTCTGAGGAGACCACCCGAATATCTTTAGAGTGCTCCTTTAAAATTTGATCAATTATTGCCTCGTTTTCTTCGGGCGCAAATGTGCACGTAGAATAAACAATTCGTCCCCCGGGGCGGCAAAGGTTGATGGCTCGACGCAGCAGACCACTCTGGTTTTTGTTAAGCCAGCGCCGAAACTTATAGGGCACGGGCTTGTGTTTGCCGGCCCCTTTTCGGATTATTCCTTCGCCGGAGCAGGGTACGTCTGCCAAAATTTTATCGAAGCCACCTATTTCAGATGGATATGTTGTGCCGTCCCAAGCCGTTGTGGAGACGTTCATCAGGCCTAGTCTGGATATGGTAGTGTGTAGTGGAGCTAGACGTCCTACCTTTAAATCGTTTGCGATGACAGTACCCTGGTTGTCCAGGGCAAATGCAATTTGAGCTGTTTTGTTACCTGGCGATGCACAGAGGTCTAGAACCCTTTCACCTGGCTGAGGGTCCAGTAAACGTACCGAAAGTAACGCAGCTTCTTCTTGGGGTTGCATTAGACCTGCTCGATAAATCCAGGATAGACCAGGGCGGCTTTGGACAGCGAGCCGAAGAGCATTCGGCGTCCACGTGACTTGCTCAGAGGCAATGCCTTCCTGCAATAGGAGTGCCGTGAGTTTATCTCGTGTCAAACGATGCGGGTTAGCCCAAACGCATGGGTTGAGAGGGCGGT
>CAYZMI010000140.1:0-4739 GCA_964479475.1 uncultured Rhodospirillaceae bacterium
ATCTTCTCCCGTCTTCTCAAAAAAGGGGAGACCTATAACGTTCCCAATCAATATGGAATTACTCTCGCGACCGGCAATGCGGGTGCGCTCGATATTTTGGTCGATGGGCAGAGTATCGCACCAATCGGTCCCACTGGAGCAGTAAGGCGCAATGTGCTAATCGAACCTGCCGCACTATTGCAGCGTGAACCGGGGGCCAGATAAATAGCCATTCGACCAACCGTTGATTTTAATTAATTCTTTCAATAGTTTGAGTTTAGCGTCTTGTTTACTGCTAAAACTCGGGCGGGCGTTTTAAGAGGCGATAATGGGCGGAATTCAACCCGTTAGAGGGACACGCGATATTTTGCCCCATGAATCGCGGCAACTTCGTAATGTCGGAGATCGGGCGCGGGCCGTTGCAGAGCAGTTCGGTTATGAGGAAGTGGAAACTCCAATATTGGAGTTCTCCGAAGTGTTCAAGCGTACACTAGGTGATACTTCCGATATCGTGACCAAGGAAATGTATACATTCGCTGACAATGGTGGCGACGAGTTGACGCTACGGCCAGAAGGGACGGCGGGGATTGCGCGTATGCTAATTTCGAGCGGACTCGCTCAGGATTTGCCCCTTAAATTCTTCTATCGTGGTCCTATGTTTCGCTATGAACGACCACAAAAGGGACGTTATCGTCAGTTTCACCAAGTTGGTGTCGAGTTGCTTGGTGTCCAAGATCCGATTGGCGATGTAGAAATAATAGCTCTCGGGTCAGCAATCCTCGGCGCGCTCGGTTTACTTAGGGATACGACGCTCGAACTTAATACTTTGGGAAATGCTGAAAGCCGGGAGGTCTATCGAGAAAATTTGGTTGCTTATTTATCCGACCATCGAGATGGTCTTTCCGAAAATAGTCAGATGAGACTGACACGTAATCCGCTTCGGATTCTCGACTCGAAGGATAAAAAGGATCAAGAAATCGTTTCTGGCGCCCCACACTTTGCGGACAGTTTGGATGCTGAATCAGAAGAGTTTTTCGACCAAGTTCAACGTGGTCTTGACTCTTTAAACATCACCTATTCTCTAAATTCTCGGTTGGTTCGAGGTCTCGATTATTACTGTCATACAGCATTTGAGTTTACGACTCAGTCTTTGGGTGCTCAGGGTACTGTGTTGGCCGGGGGACGTTACGATGGACTGGTTGCACAAATGGGCGGGACTAAAACACCCGGTGTTGGTTGGGCTGCCGGAATTGAACGGCTAGCTCTATTGGCAGCGGGGGAAATCCCCGGTAAGCGGCCGATAGCGGTTATCCCGGCGACGCCTAACATGGAAAACGATGCTCTCGTTTTAGCGCATAGTCTGCGCAAGGATGGTTATACCATTGAACTTGCCTATCGCGGAAATCTTAGCCGGCGAATGAAACGAGCAAATAAATTAAAGGCTAGCGCGGTAGTGATTCTAGGTCCGGATGAAGCGGCAAAGGGAGCCGTGACTCTCAGAGATTTAGATAGTGGTGTCCAATCCTTAGTACCCCTCCACGCTCTTACCGAAAATCTTACACCATATCGTTAGCTTAAACTGTGCTAGCCTTGGGATATACCCGGCTGCTCGTGGTCGGGGCCAACCATCATACTAGTTCATCTGTGCTGCGACATATGGCAAAAGCCCAAGACCCCCAACTACCCGAAGCAGAGCGGCTTATTGCTCGTTTGTTTAGTATTCAGATTGTTAGAAATAATCTAAATGAGCCCACGGGTGAAGAGGAGGTTAAGTAGGTGAATTTCGACGCTAAGCTTGATCATTTAGTTGCACGGCGCGACGAACTAGCGCAATTGATGTCGGCGTCGGATGGTATTGAGGCGAATGATTACGTACGTCTTTCGAAAGAGTATGCCGAAATTTTGCCTGTTGTAATGTGTATTGAAGAGCTACGCGCGGCACGTAATGAAATCGCCGATTTAGCAGCAATTATGGTTGATAACGATAGTGATATGGAGATGCGCGCCTTAGCAGAAGAGGAAATGCGCAAAGCGCGAGAAAAAATTCCCGATATCGAAAATCAGTTAAAAATATTGTTGTTACCAAAAGACGCTGCCGATGAAAAGAATGCCATTCTGGAAATTAGGGCGGGTACTGGCGGGGATGAGGCTGCGCTCTTCGCCGCCGATTTATTTCGTATGTATCAGCGGTATGCTGAGCGCCATGGCTGGAAGTTTCAATCTATGCAGGTCTCCGAAATTGGGATCGGCGGCTTCAAAGAGGTAGTGGCAGAAATCAACGGCAAGGGTGTATTCGCGCGCATGAAATTTGAATCAGGCGTTCACCGCGTTCAGCGGGTTCCCGAAACTGAGTCTGGGGGCCGCATTCACACCTCAGCTGCGACGGTTGCGGTATTACCCGAGGCAGAGGATATCGATGTGGTAATAGAGGAAAGGGATTTGCGGATTGACACCTTTCGGGCACAAGGTGCCGGAGGCCAACATGTAAATACAACCGACAGTGCGGTACGCATCACGCATTTACCCACTGGTATAGTGGTCAGCCAGCAGGATGAAAAATCACAGCACAAGAATCGTGCAAAAGGTATGAAGGTTTTGCGCGCTCGGATATTCGAGGCACAGCGCCAGGCCGCCGCTAACGAACGAGCTGAAGCGCGTAAGAGCCAAGTGGGCACAGGTGACCGCTCCCAGCGAATTCGGACGTACAACTTCCCGCAGGGCCGCGTTACCGATCATCGCATTTCGCTCACTCTCCACAAACTCGATCGAATTCTGGAGGGAGAAGCCCTCGATGAATTGATCGATGCGTTGATCGCCGAGGATCAGGCGGCGCAACTTGCTGAGCTATCTTAGTTGACCTGTTTTACCGTTTTTCAATTGCTTGAGTGGGCGGCCGCTAGGCTTTCGGCCGCCGATATCGACCGGTCTGTCAATGAGGCACGCCTTTTACTAGCGCATACCCTTGGAGTTGATTATTCCGGACTAATTCGTGAGCCCGATCGGGCGATGAGCACCCGTGATATCGAAAAATTTGAAGTGCTTATTGCGCGTCGGGTAAAGCGAGAACCTATTTCCTATCTTACAGGAAAGCGTGAGTTTTGGAGTTTGCCGTTTAGTGTAAACCGTTCGGTTCTCGATCCGAGACCCGATAGCGAACTCTTGGTTGAAACTGCTCTCCGTTTGTTTCCCGATGCAGATGCTTCATTTTCAGTTTTCGATTTTGGGACCGGTAGTGGGTGTTTACTCTTATCCATATTGAGTAATCGGCCAAATGCAAGGGGTGTAGGAGTGGATATATCCCTCGATGCATTAGAAGTTGCGAAGAATAATGCTGATGCGTTGGAACTCTCCAATCGAAGTAATTTTTTATGTAGTGATTGGGCCGGTGCCCTCAGTGCGTCCTTTGATTTGGTAGTATCCAATCCTCCCTATATTTCGTCTGCGATATTTGAAACATTGGCACCTGAAATTTCTCGCTACGAACCTAGACTGGCCCTTGATGGTGGTGAAGATGGGCTCACTGCATATCGATCTCTACTGCCCCAATTGAGACGAATTTTGCAGCCTGAAGGGAGAATTTTGTTAGAAATTGGGATAGGTCAATCGGCATCCGTAGAGGCAATTGCTAAGCAATATATGTTTGAAGTTGTCGAGGCTTGTCGAGATTTAGGCGATGTTGAGCGTTGCCTAATTGTGACACCTGCATCGATGTTTTCGGATACTTAAAAAAAAGGTTGGAAACGATGTCCAACCCCACTAGGGTGAGCATGGGCGAACTAAGAAAAGCTAATTGCTTCTCGCCTTTAGATCCTGAAAAGGCTGCGCAAGTAAAACCCAGGTGATCGCAAACTGGGTGTCGTGTCTCGAAGGGGGGCACGAGTGAAGACTAAGTAAAGCTTGCCTAGATGTAGTCGAATCGGGGGTTAGTGAAACGAAAACCGGATAAATAAGAAATGAGATCAGGTCCGAATAACCGACGCCAAAATCGGCGAGGTGGTGGAGGAGGAGGAGGACGCCGCGGTGGGCAGCCTCGGTCGCAGAGTATAGACAGCAATGGGCCTGACATTAAAGTCAGGGGGAATGCCCAACAAGTGGTTGACAAATATCAGGCGCTTGCCCGTGAGGCGGCGACTACCGGTGATCCCGTTATGGCCGAAAACTATTATCAACACGCGGAACACTATTTTCGCGTGTTGGGAGCTAACGGTGCGGCAGAAAACCGACAAGACAATCGTAATAACGCCCGGCAAGCTGATGGCGATGGTGTTCCTGCCGGTAATGGTACCGAAATCGGTCAACAGAAGGCGAGCGGCAAGACTGATAATGGCTCCTCGGAAACCTCCAAAAAAGAAATCGACGCTGAGGAAAATCCAATAAATGGGCAGCAAACGGAAACACCTGTTTCTGCGGCCGGCGAGGTCGAGGAAGAATCTTCTGTAGCGCAGCCGTCAACAGAAAACTCCGATGAAGTGGTGAAGTCGGCGTAGGCCGTTCATATCCTCACTCCTTAGATTTCAACAGATCTCAACTTTCGACTTTCTTTAGGTAGTAGCCTCGTTCTCGCAAGTGGCTCTGGCAAAATTTAGGAGCTAGCCGCAAACTTGCAATACTGTTGCTCAATTACCATATCAATTATGGATGCTCGAATTTGGGATCCTATATTATATACCGACCTGCCAATTCAGGGGGTCTAATCATGCAATGTCTCTATAGGGAGTTGCACCAATGGAGTTTGAAAAATTTACGGAGCGGTCGCGTGG
>CAYZMI010000141.1:0-4688 GCA_964479475.1 uncultured Rhodospirillaceae bacterium
CTAACCCCCGGTCAATCGATCTATTGCAGGTAATAATTCATCCATTGTCTGGGCAATATGGTGCGCACCAGCATTTTGTAAATCTTTTACGTGGTGTACACCCCATGCGACCCCGATGGAGGCTGTGCCAGCCTTGCAGGCCATCGTTATATCGAACGTAGTATCCCCAATCATAACTGCACCATTTTTGTTTACACCAGTCTCGTCTAGGGCCTGTAACATAAGATCTGGGTTAGGCTTTCCTGGACCGTTATCAGTCGTCTTTAAACAGACAAATTGTGAAGCAATTTTCTCACCTTCCAATAGTTCGAGCAGCCTATTGCTAGATCGGCTCGTAATAATAGCCAAAAGAATCCCCGCTTCCGCAACAGCATTGAGCATGGAGATGGTGCCAGGAAACAAGGCTTGCTCACGGGGTGACCTGGTTCTTTCACCACGTGCGACGGTTTCGTGATATGCTCTAATCTGTGCGAATTCTACTTCTCCTGCACCCGGCAAGAGTAGACGCACAGATTGTTCCCAAGGAAGCCCAATGATTCGTCGAATTTCCTCGGGTTTGGGTAATGGAAAACCACAGGCCTCCCAACAGGCAAGTACGCCGGCCACAATCGAGGACGCGCTATCCAAGAGTGTTCCGTCTAAATCAAATGCCGCCAATCGAGGTAAAGAATTTGCCAAATTTAATGAGACTTTCGACTACAAAGTCAAACTTATAGAGATTTTCAATTTCTCTATCCAACTATCTACTAAGCGTTGATCATTATGACTCGGTAACATGTTCCGTAAATTCAAAATACTGCCATGTGGAAGCCATTTTTTCGGATAATGGCGCTTTAATATTCAATATACCACCACGAGGATGAGTTATTTCAAGCGAACGTGCGTGAAGATGTAAAAAATGAGTATCCGTAAGATTTTGCATAAACGCCTTGCGGCCACCGTATTTACCATCGCCTAAAATTGGTGTCCCTAAAGAAGAGCAATGCACGCGCAGTTGATGCGTCCGCCCGGTTTCCGGCCACATAGCTAACCAAGAGATATACCCGCCAGCGGTTTGTATTACTTCGTAAACTGTCACCGCTCGTTTCCCACGGGCACTAACCTCGGTAATTTTTTGGTAGTTGCTGGCCCCGCCCTTTGCCATATCCGATGTAATCTTACCGCGTCTTTGGCAAGGGACACCAACCACTAAGGCCCAATACAATTTATGCACATCCCGACTGCGAAAAGACGACGAGATTTTTGCTGCCGCGAACGAATTACGCGCTAAAATCAATACACCGCCGGTATCCTTGTCAAGGCGGTGAACTAAGCGTGGCCGTTCTGGAGCCCCCAAACGCAATTCGTCCAACAATCCATCCAAATGATGTTTTAAATTTGTGCCGCCTTGGACAGCCAAACCGGGTGGCTTATTTATCGCTAGAATGTCTTTATCCTTATAGAGGACCAATCTCTTAAGATTAATACCTTCAAGTGGCATGGATTGGTGCCGAACGCGTTTTATCGATGGCCGTGATATTTCACCCAGGGGAGGAACCCGAATAACCTGACCGGCACCAAGCCGGGTCGCCCCCTTAGACCTGCGCCCATCGACCCGTACCTGCCCAGTCCGTAAGAGCTTTTGGAGATGGCTGTGGTTTAGATCCAAAAAGTGACGCTGGAACCAGCGATCAAGGCGAATACCGGCGTCGTCCTCGGATACTGCAATGTTTTGAACACCACTCATAAAACGAGCAACCTGGTTAAATACATTGTACCGAGAGCTCCACCAACACAAAGTATAACAGAAAATGCGACGTAAATGGCCGCACCCATCCAATCGTTTCGCTCGATCATCAAAACAATTTCAAGAGAGAAGGCGGAAAAAGTTGTCAACGCACCCAGAAGACCTGAAATCAGTAGTCCACGAACATGTTCACTAGGTGACCAGACGTGGGCCATTAGCTGTACTACAACACCTAATATAGCACACCCCAGCACATTCACCGCGAGCGTGCCCCAAGGAAAACCTCCACCCGTCACATGCTGGACATAGCTTGAGATCCAGTAGCGGCTGACAGCACCAATAGCGCCGCCAACAGCAACCGAAATCGCCATATACATAAGTTATTCATTCCTCATCAGAATTTTTCTGTCTCAGCTTTTCCCAACCAGCCATTCTTTTTGCGATTTCTCTCTCAAACCCTCTGTCAGCCGGTCTGTAAAATTTTCGCCGCGGAAAATTATCGGGAAAATAGTTTTGGCCGGAATATGCCGCTTCTGCATCGTGATCGTATAGATATCCATCCCCATAACCTAAATCCTCCATAAATTCAGTTGATGCATTCAAGATATGTTTAGGCGGCATAAGTGAGCCCGTTTGCTTTGCGTCGCTCATTGCGTCGCCAAGCGCCACGTAAGCCGCATTGGATTTGGGTGCACTTGCCAAATATATTACACATTGTGCTATGGCCAATTCACCTTCTGGCGAGCCTAAGCGTTTGTAGGTATCCCAAGCCGCAAGTGCTTGAACCAGGGCCTGGGGATCAGCAAGTCCCACATCTTCAGAAGCAAATCTTACCAACCGCCGGACGATATATAAGGGGTCTTCTCCGCCATTAAGCATGCGAGAAAACCAATATAGAGAAGCATCTACATCGGAACCCCTTAATGACTTATGCAAGGCACTTATAAGGTTGTAATGGCTATCCTGACCCTTGTCGTAAAGCGGTGCACGCCGTTGTACAACCGCTGCCAATTCAGATGGACTAAGAACTTCCGCTTTTGGTATAGACAGCAAGGTTTCAACCATATTAAGCAAATATCGGCCATCGCCATCAGCCATGGCCCGGAGCGACGCGCGGGCGTCAGGCGTCAAAGGCACATTATCGCCAAAATCCTTCTCTGCCCTCTTTAACAGCTTTTCAAGTGCCGCATCATCCAGTCGATTTAGAACATAGACCTGACATCTCGACAAAAGCGGTGGATTAAGTTCGAAAGACGGGTTCTCCGTCGTCGCACCCACTAAAATTACTGTTCCATCTTCAACAACCGGAAGAAAACTGTCTTGTTGTGCTCGGTTGAAACGATGAATTTCATCCACAAACAAAAGTGTTCCATGGCCCGCTTCTCGATGTCCTCGCGCCGCCTCAAATATCTTGCGTAAATCAGCGACACCAGAGAATATCGCTGATAAAATTACAAACTGCATATCAGTCTTTTCAGCTAATAGCCTTGCAATTGTAGTCTTACCAGTACCAGGAGGCCCCCATAAAATCATGGATGATATCTGACCACCATCCAGCATTCTGGTGATCGACCCATCTCTGCCCACCAAATGATTTTGCCCTACCACTGAAGAAAGAATGGTTGGTCTCAGTTGATCCGCTAACGGACGGGGCCCATGCTCCGCAAATAAGCTCTCGTGTTCGTTCGATCTTTGCTTAACCATCTATTTTTGCTGTTAGCAATTCGCCGGCGCGACGTACAGAAATGGTCCATTGGGCAGCCCCTTGATCGATGACCGATCGAAGAGATTTGATCCTATCAATAACTCGCCCATTTAAACGTACGATAATGTCCCCAGGTCTCAATCCACGCCGACGGGCTGGGCTGCGCCGGTCCACACCAAGAACTATTACACCGCGGTACATAAAATCGATCGACAACTCTTCGGCAAGGGCTGGTGATAAATTTGCAACCGTCGCGCCCGCCAAAAAATGCCGCCCACCTATTTTTGTAATATTTCGCAACGGTATTTCTGGTGGCGGCTCAATTGGAAATTCAAGGGAAATAGGTTTCCCTTGCCTAATAATTGATAAAGGCACTTTCTCACCAACGGTGAGGGTTGCAATTCGAAAACGAAGCGCTTTAGGATTCGCTACTTCGCGGCCATTTAATGCCACAATGATATCACCCACCCTAAGTCCGGCTCGATCTGCAGGCCCCGCCACATACAACTCACTAATAAGCACACCAATAGGACGACGTAATCCCATGGACGCTGCGATTGCTGATGTAACCGCCTGAGCCATCCCCCCAAACCACGGTCTGACGATCTTTGTTCCATGCGACGCACTATCGACCACTTTTGCGACCATATTAGCCGGAATAGCAAATCCAATCCCCATCGAGCCACCACTTTTACTAAATATGGCCGTATTGATACCGATCAAACGCCCATCCATTGATACTAATGCACCACCGGAATTACCCGGATTGATAGCCGCGTCAGTTTGAATAAAAAAACTAAAATCTGAAATGCCTTCGGCTGCGCGGGCAAGGGCTGAGACAATTCCACTAGTAACGGTTTGTCCTACACCAAATGGGTTCCCGATCGCGAGAACAAGATCGCCAACTTCCAGCTCATCGGAATCACTTAATTTAATAAAAGGCAGTGGTTCTCCCGTTTGCTGAACACGGAGAATTGCAAGATCAGTTTTTTTATCCGACAAGATTAATTTGGCATCTAATTCTCGGCGATCAGACAAAACAACCGTAATCTGATCCGCCTTGTCAATGACGTGATGATTGGTCACCACAACGCCTTCCGGTTTCACAATCACACCGGAGCCCAAGGAGTTTTGAACTCTTTTCTTAGGAACACGAAAACCGAAAAATCCGTCATCAAAAAAATGGCGAAATAACGGATCGTTTGCAAAAGGCGATTGCCGTTGTTGCACAACACGCTTTGTATAAATATTGACCAC
>CAYZMI010000142.1:0-2491 GCA_964479475.1 uncultured Rhodospirillaceae bacterium
CGAGCGCTCCAAAGCTCGCGGAATTACGCAAAAAGAATACATGTCGGGTAATTTACTAGGACGAGAAGTAACGGCGGAGGACGTAGCTCAGGCGTTTCTGAATTTAGCCCTTGCACCCAAGACGACGGGGGCGGTCCTCACTGTAGATGGCGGAAATATTGCTGCTGCATTACGTTAAGAAATATCGCCCCAGGAAAGAACCTGGGGCGATTGTGATTGATCTAGTTTTAGGAATAATTACCCTATGTGTTCTCCAAAAAGCGTAAGTGTGCGCTCATGGGCCCGCTCGCATGCGCCCATATTATAGCTTTCCCGCTCGTCACAGCAGAAGCCGTGGCCAGCGTCGTCGTAAACGTAGCACGGGATATCGGGGTGGGCTTCCTTGATCTCGTGGACCTGCAACAGGGGAATACCACCATCTTTGTCACCGAAATTGAAAATTACTGGGCATTTTGGTGTATCGCCCTTTTTTGCATGGATACCTCCGCCATAGAAGGTGGAAGCTGCTGCGAGTCCGTCGCATTGGGTGGCGGCCATCCATGAGACAGCACCTCCGAAGCAATAGCCCACGATTCCCACTTTTCCCGACTTTGCTGCTTCGTTGATAGCAGCTTGGGTATCCGCGATTATGCCTGCTTCTTCTAAACTACCACGCGTATCACGTCCCTTAGCAAAATCGTCTTGTCCATAGCCGAGGTCTAATCCTTTTTCCGCGCGATCGAACAGCGCGGGCGCGATTGCGACATATCCGTTTTTAGCGAATTCATCACACAAATTGCGGATATGTTGATTGACGCCAAAGATTTCTTGAATGACGACAACGCCGCCTTTGGACGAACCTGAAGGTTCTGCCCGGTAGGCTCCTAATGTATGTCCATCACTGGTAGTTAGTTCAACCGATGTTCCCATTACTATTCTCCCTGAATTGGTCAATCCGCGATTTGCGGATCCTACTTAATCTTTCCCAGAAAGTTTTAAACTCAGTCGCCCGTTGGCGCAACGAATGTCCAATCGTTCTATTAGTTCAAAAATAAGAGAAATACTTAAGAACGATCTCGTTGCAGAGGAAATTTTAATCGAAATTTAAAATATTTGCCAAATTGGTTAAATTAATTTGAAATTTAGTCAGTAAATATTCTTATACGTTGAATCGATAAAGTATGATATCGCCATCTTTTACAATATAGTCGCGCCCTTCTTTACGCATTTTTGCTGCCTCTTTCGATCCCTGCTCGCCATTGTGAGCGATATAATCCTCAAAGCCGATGGTTTCTGCACAGATAAAACCCCTTGCAAAGTCGGTATGAATTTTGCCTGCAGCTTCTTGTGCCCGAGTGCCTTCTGGGACTGTCCACGCGCGTGTTTCCGTAGGTCCAGCTGTAAAATAGGTAATTAGGTTGAGTAATTCATAGCCTGACCGGATGACGCGTCTTAACCCAGTTTCTTTGAGGCCTAGCACATCTAAGAATTCCGATTTTTCAGCTTCATCGGTCATTATTGCGATCTCTGCTTCGATGGCGGCAGAAATTATGACGGCTGCGGAGCCCTTGTTTGATGCCCAAGCTTTGATCTGTTGCGAATAGTTGTTTCCGGTAGCAGCCGCCTCCTCGTTTACATTACAAGCGTACATGACCGGTTTTGTAGTTAGTAACTGCATCTGGCGCAGTAAATCTTTCTCAGCATCGGCGACCTTCATGTCTCGCACCGCTTTGCCGTCGCGCAAGACGTCAAGGCAACGTTGGGCGATATCATTTAGTGCGATGGCATCTTTGTCCCCACCTCGTACTTTCTTAACCAGGCCCTCAGTCCGGCGTTCGAGGCTTTCCATATCGGCTATCATGAGTTCGGTTTCCACTGTTTCCACGTCGGCAACCGGATCTAGGGAACCTCCATGAGATATATTTTCATCCTCGAAACAACGCACTACATGAGCGATCGCTTCAACCTCACGAATATGACCGAGAAATTGATTTCCTAAGCCTTCTCCCTGGCTGGCACCGCGCACAAGTCCTGCAATGTCGACAAAATCAAGCTGCGTTGGAGTGATTTTTGCCGATTTTGCTAAATCGGATATTTGTGTAAGCCGCTCGTCCGGTAGCGACACACGGCCTACATTGGGTTCTACCGTTGAAAATGGGTAATTAGCCGCTTCCGCCGTTGCAGTTGCGGTCAGTGCGTTGAAAAGTGACGTCTTTCCCACGTTTGGCAGGCCAACGATGCCGCAGGTAAATCCCATTAGTCGTACTCTTTTCGCTCTAGAATTCCTTCATCTTTAAGGTTCATTTGGCTTTGGTTCCTTTGCCTTGGCTGGTTGTGTCAGCAGCGCAATTCGAGTCATGAAATCAGCTTCTTTACCCATTATGAGTAAAGGAATTGCGTCCGTTATTGAATTGATTGTTTTATCGACCCACACCTTTTCGGCTTTAGAAAAATCCTTTAGTACATGGCTATGGACTTTGCCACGGTCGCCCGGATGACCGATCCCCAGCCG
>CAYZMI010000142.1:2591-4605 GCA_964479475.1 uncultured Rhodospirillaceae bacterium
GGCGGATGATTTCGTCCACCGCCATGAAGCCAATATTGTGCCGATTAACGGCATAGTCTTGGCCTGGATTGCCAAGACCAACCAGGAGTAACATGAAACCTCCGTGGCTGGAGAGGGGCGAGGCTTACTAGGTCCCCGACTCCCCTTTCTTTTCGCCTTCTGCAGGAGCTTCGCCTTCTGCGTTTTCTACACCCTCTTCGCCCTCTACACCCTCTACACCTTCTTCACCCTCTACACCTTCGAGATCTTCTTCCTCTTCTTCGACAGGCATGATAGTCGGTGCTGCGATGGTAGCGATAGTGAAGTCGCGATCGGTGATGGTGAGTTCAACACCATCCGGCAAAGTTAAGCTGCCCGCATGCATGGAATCACCCACTTCAAGACCAGTTAGATCAATATCAAAGTTCGTTGGTATTTGATCGGCTATACATGACACCTCGATTGTATGCCGGACAATATTGAGTACGCCACCAGATTTGAGACCCGGTGAATCATCTTCGTTAAAGAAGTGTACCGGTACTTCCACGGTTATTTTTCTATTGGCGGAATAACGCAAGAAATCTACATGCAATGGCACGTCAGTCACCGGATGAAATTGTGCATCCCGAGGTAGTACGCGGTGCTTTGTTCCATTCAATTCCAAATCCAGTAAACGAATGAAAAACCCGCTGCGTCCCAGCTCCTGCTCAAGTACGCGATTTTCAATTGTGATCATAACGGGTTCTTCATTATTGCCGTAAATAATGGCAGGTATGCGTCCCGCACGGCGGACTGCACGGGCAGTTCCCTTGCCGCTTTGATTCCGCGCTTCAGCAGTCAGCGTGTTAATATCGGCCATACTAATATCTCCACAAAATTTCGCTCACAAATATGTTTGAGCCCGAGCTAGAAGGCATGTTCCCAGGGATGCTGATCCACGAGCTTCACATTTAGCGCGAAGGCGTTGCGTTTTAATCTTAAGCGGCGGAATAGTCAAATAAACTGGACACCGACCGTTCTTCGCTTATACGTGCCATAGCCTCGCCAATTAGTGGTGCGATAGTCAATTGCCGAATGTTATGTGATACGCGTACGGCCTCAGTTCCGAGAATGCTGTCTGTAATAATCAAATTTTCGATCGGTGAAGATGATACACGCGACACGGCACCGCCCGATAAAACACCGTGGCTGATATATGCTGAAACAGATTTTGCACCGGCATCCATCAAAGCGACGGCAGCATTACATAGTGTCCCGGCGGAATCGACGATATCATCCACAATAATACACTCTCTACCGGTGACGTCGCCTATAATATGCATAACCTCTGAAACGCCGGCGTGTTCCCGGCGTTTATCAATGATGGCTAGATCGACGTCGAAATGTTTGGCAATGGCGCGAGCCCGAAGTACCCCGCCTACGTCAGGTGATACCATGGCTAGATTACTAGCGTTGTAGACCTGCTCGATATCCCCCAGAAATACTGGCGTTGTAAATAAATTATCCAGGGGAATATCAAAAAAACCTTGAATTTGTCCTGCATGCAAATCCAAAGTTAAAACTCGATTGGCGCCCGCTTCAGTAATGAGATTAGCAACGAGTTTAGCGGATATGGGTGTCCGCGGGCCAGATTTTCGATCTTGCCGCGCATAACCGAAATATGGAATGACTGCTGTAATTCGACGCGCTGATCCCCGCCGCAGGGCATCGATACAAACTAGTAACTCCATCAGATTGTCGTTTGCAGGATAGGAGGTCGACTGAATTATGAAAACATCCTCACCGCGAACGTTCTCATCTATTTCAACGAAACATTCCATGTCCGAAAAGCGTCTGACGGTGGCTTTGCACAATGAGAGATTTAGGTAAGCCGCGATTGCTTCTGCCAACGGGCGATTACTGTTGCCGGCGACGATTTTCATTTAATTTCTTTCATCTTTATCGCCAACTCCCATGGTAGAAATTTTTGTAACTTCCAAAGGCGCTGCAATGTATCAGCGTGCCAATTTTATGTAAATGATTCGTGATTTTAATT
>CAYZMI010000143.1:0-4572 GCA_964479475.1 uncultured Rhodospirillaceae bacterium
GGCTGCCCGACGGCCGCCGCGTCCGCAAGGTCAGGCCATGCAGCCGATGCTCCGGCAGATTTGATGTTGTCTACATCTGAGGCCTCAGGGTCCCAGTTACGTCCCAGAAATCGCATGGAATTGATACCGTCCGAATCGTTGGACGCAAGCCAGCATGCCGGTGCAATCATGACCTCTGGACGGACCAGTTTGTCACGCTCATAAGGAGATTCTTTGGGGACCATGGGTGTATCTGCCGCACCCCCTGGAACCAATACATTACAGGTTACGCCGGTGTCGATGAAATCATCAGCCCACGCACTGCTTGCTGCCTCAAGCGCTGCTTTAGACTGACCGTAAGGCATATTACCACCCCGGATCATGGTATTCATACTCGTAGTTACATTGACGATACGGCCCCACTTTTGATCGATCAAGTAGGGTGCCGCCGCACGCCCCATTAGAAACGCGCCGCGTACGTTGACGTCCATTAAACGCTGCCATTTTTCTGGATCGGCCTCCCAAAAAAAGAGGCGATTGTTCCAGTAATCAACCCTCAGCGTTGGCATGCCCAGCCCAGCGCAATTAATCAGTACATGCATTCCGCCAAGACCACTGATTGTCTTAGCGATTGCATTGTCAGCGTCTTCGACCTTCGTAATGTCAGTTTGAATGGGGGTCACGCCGCCGCCAGTGGCTTCATTTGCCGTGGCTGTTAATGCTTCCAGGTTTAGATCGACACCAGCGACCTTGGCACCTGCTTCTGACAGGCCGAGTGCCATCGCCTTCCCGAGTCCGCTGCCGGCTCCTGTGACAATACAGATCTTGTCATTTAAGTCTCTTTTTGGCATCGCTGTTTCTCCCTGTGGATGGTCGGTTGATCATTCTATTGACGCCAGAATAGTGCTGCGTTTCCTTTGTCACAACCCAATGTCTGGTCTATTGTCTGGTTATCCAACTTAGTGCTAGCTGGCATTTGCTATCGGTTCAAGCAGCTCGCTAAGTTGGTTGCAATTGAACCCATGAGCCTAAAATAGTGCTCCGGACCTGCTTCAATATTTGCGCCCAGCGGGTCTAGAATTCCAGTCCTAACCTTTAAATTGGATGCGAGCCTTGTCGCAAGTTTTGGTGAAAATTGTGGTTCGGTAAAAACACATACAGCTTGGACAGTTTGAATTTTTCGTTTAATGGCTGCTATCCTTTTGGCACCTGGCGGGCGGTTCGCATCGACGACGATAGAGCCTACGGCAGGTATATCGAAGCGATTTTCGAAATATTGATATGCATCATGAAATACAATAAACGGGCGGCCTTTTACTGGCCTCAAGGTATTTTCAGTTTCGCGTGAAATTTGGCGGAGCCTGGTCCGTACTCTTTGGGAATTCTTACGGTACAGGTTAGCATTTTTAGGATCGGCTGTAGTTAATGCACGCTCAATCCCATCGATGAAAATTTTTGCGTTGTCTGGATCAAGCCATAAGTGGCCGTCTATTTCGCTATGGTTGTGAGCGTGATTATGATTCTCATGTGATTGATTATCCAAAAGACCACTATTGCGCGCTTTGAGTAACTTCAACCCGTCAAGTTTAGAAAGCGTCACGAGATTTGCTTGTATGCCCAAGGTTTTGATCGGTTTGATAAGCGCGGCCTCCAAAATTTCTCCTATCCAGAAGATAACTTTTGCCTCGCGGAGGCGCTTTGCATTGGATGGCTTTAAGGAAAAGATATGGGGTGAAGCAGTACCATGTACCAATAGGTGAGGTTGGCCCGCGCCATGCATTACATTTGAAACCAAGGAATGCAGTGGCTTAATCGAAACCACCACATTGTCCGTTCCCAAAACAGGGTTAATACCCACCGGAGTGCCCATTAAAATTGCGGCGACCGCCAATAATTTTGCAATCTTCATATTTAGTAATCACTCGTTTGTAATTCAGGATGCTGATGTGCAATAAATTGTTATATTATAACATTTATAATAATTGGGCAAAAGACGCTTTTGCCGACGCTGTATTAATAGATACGGCAATTAATTTCTATAAATTGTTGAGTGGGTATTGGCTTTTCGGGACTAACGCAAATCGCTAGTGTCCTCTTATGTGTGGAAGGTATTCTCTGACTACGACGACTGACGCCATGCGGGGTTTGTTTGAATTCGAAAACTTGCCCAACCTGCCGCCGCGTTACAATATTGCTCCAACCCAACAAGTTCCGGTGGTGCGTGCGGGCCGCGCGCGCGTCCGGGAGCTTACCCTTATGCGTTGGGGATTGATTCCGCGTTGGGCCAAAGATGCGTCGATGGCCGCCAAAATGATCAACGCTCGCGCCGAAACCATTGCAGAAAAACCATCTTATCGTGACGCCTATCAAGAGAGGCGCTGTCTGGTGCCGGCCGATGGCTTCTATGAATGGCGCCGTGAGGGCGAAATTAAACAGCCATTTCGGATCGGTATGAAAGGTGGCGCGCCATTTGCTTTTGCCGGCTTATGGGAATGTTGGACGGCAACTGAGACCGCGCTATGGTTTACTGAAGGAGAAGTCATAGAGACTGTTACAATTATAACAACGGTAGCTAATGACAAACTCCGTCCTATTCATCCACGTATGCCCGTAATATTGCCAAACGACGCCTTCGATAATTGGCTCGATGCCGCCAATGATGCCGATACAGTACAACCGCTTCTTAAATCCTACCCGGTGGAGCCGATGGCGTATTATCGTGTGGGTCAAACGGTAAACAATTCGCGTACAGATTCGCCCCTTTGCATTGAGCCATTGAACAAAGGTAGCGGTGGAGTAAAGGCCGAATAGACACTCTGTCGGCTGGCGCCTAGAAGTTTGACAATCAGCGCATGAACTAGGACACCTTATGTATGAACAGTAAATTTTAACATCCAATGGAAACCGGTTTCTGGGGTGTTCCCGACGTCAATGGATTAATTTTTGTTGGTTTAGCTCTGACATCATTGTGTGCTGCCTTTATTACCGGCATTGCTGGCGCAGCAGGGGGATTACTGGTGCTCGGTACTTTGGCGCTGGTGTTTCCGCCCGCCGTCTTGATCCCGGTGCACACCTTCGTAATGTTGGGCGACAATTTGGGGCGTGTTGTTATCTTGTGGCGTTATTTGATGTGGCGCGTGATGCTGCCATTCTTCATTGGTGCAGCGGTTGGTGCTGCAGCCGGTGGTCAGATATTCGTCGCACTGCCTACAGCTACGCTACAGTGTATTCTGGGTATCTTTATCATTATCTTCACGTGGATGCCGAGAATTGCCAATGTGGGATCGTTAAGTGGTCGCTTCGGTTTAGTCGGTTTTGCCGCCACATTCGTCGGCATGTTTGTAAGCGCTACAGGTGCTCTGGTTGGTCCGTTTGTTGCCGCGGCTTGTCCAGACCGGCGAGCGTTAATTTGTACCTTCTCCGGGTTAATGGGGGTAGTTCATCTTTGCAAGCTGATTGCCTTCGGGCTTCTGGGTGTGACTTTAGGACCCTATCTACCGTTAATTGCTGCAATGTTTGCAACAACAGTGATTGGCAATTTGGTAGCCAGCCGTGTACTGACCAGAATTCCTGAGGAACGCTTCCGAATAGTTTTCCGAATCCTGCTGACCGCGCTGGCGCTTCGTGTACTTTGGCTCGCCGCAGGCAACGCGGAAATAATTTGAAGCGGTTAGCATTGAGAATTTATCCTTAATTTTCCTCTCCTTTGCCCCTAAACCGGCCGTTTTCCACAGAAAATGAACGTTGTATGACAACATTAAGCTTGCAACGGTGGGGGACCAATATATAGTAGGTTGTAAGCGCTAACGTACGAGATCTTGACAAGAGGGGGAAGGACATAAGCTATGCAGTGGACGCCAGAACGTGTCGAAATGCTGACCAGATTATGGGCCGAAGGCTTGTCAGCGCGCCAAATTGCAGCTGAATTAGGTGGAGTCACACGTAATGCTGTAATTGGCAAGGCTCACCGCCTCAACCTGCAGCGTGGTGCAACGGTGCCACAACCGCAACCCGAGCCACCACCGCCGGTGCGCGAAGAACCACCGCCGGTATTGAGCCCCGACGTGAAGTCTTGGATGTGCCGATGGTCGATCGACGAGCCTGGCCGGCACGGATTTTTCATTTGTGGCAAGACAGTCCAGCCCGGCCGGCACTACTGTGCCGAGCACCTGACTATGTCTTATTTGCAGCGCAAGCAGACAGCAGCTTAGAGAATTATCCGGCCTAACAGAGCTTTACTCAGCGTAAAAAGGGTTAAGGGTCCCTAGATTGTAAGTGCCAAGCACTTTTTAACAATCCAGCTTGCATTGCAGATTTAACTTCTGTGGTATTATCAATTTTAAACACACTGGTCGTGTTAGATGATATCTCCTTACGCTTGGTGCGCATTTTATACTGGCAGGCTTTGCGGTAAGCTGTAGTAATTTAATACTACTATACGAGTTCAGAGTAACATTTCATGACACCGTTATCTGTATCACCGGATCGCCTTCCCGGAATGTTCAGGGCGCTCGCTATTGGTGTGCCTGCTGGCTGGATATTTGCTTGGCTCGAGACCCCAATTCCTTGGATGATCGGTCCGATGATTGCTGT
>CAYZMI010000144.1:0-2154 GCA_964479475.1 uncultured Rhodospirillaceae bacterium
AAATTCCCCAACAGAGATAGGCGAATAGAAACGACGCCAACGCACAGACCAGATAGACCAGTTTAGCTAGTGGTTCGCGAATGTATTTGGGCATGATGGTCACCATTGCTTCTATCACCACATGCCCGCGTTCGCGCACCAAAAATGGCGCCGCAAACATGGCTAAATACAGGAGCGCATATTCGACCACCGACGACGTGAATAATGGCGGACGGTAGCCCAGTGTTCTAATCGACACGTCTACAGTAATCATGATGAACATACAGGGAATGAGAGCACACGCACACCATGCGAGCGCCGTAACAAATTGTCCTAGCAACTTATCGAAGGACTCCAACAATGGATTTGCCCCGGCCCCCTATTATTACTCTTATTCGTCCCAAGTATATTCGCGGCATACTGCCGAGTATGCCATTTGATGTCAAACCGGCCGAAGAAAGAAAACCAACTTTCAGCGTATCGTTGATGGATGCCATCTAATTAGACTGGATCATATGATAAAAATGAAGCCGGCAATTTGCCGGCTTCATCGTTGGCGTGACTATTACAATTTGGTCTTAGCGTTTCTCATCAAGCTTCTGGCCAATATCGACTTGGCGGTTTGCTTTTCCTTCTTTGTAGAGAAGCGGCTTCAATTGATCGTGATATTTAGACCGCTTTTTCAACTCTTTCCAGATTTCACCATGGGCAATAGAAAGATATTTTTGCGCCGACGCCCCTTTTAATACGACATCCTTGATGCCCTTTTTCTGGATGATCTTTTCTTCTTTGAGACGTTGACTTTCGACAAACTGCACTGACGTGGTCTCATACTCAATCGCCGTCCGCTCGACCAAATCTCTCTGCGCCTTAGTCAAAGCCGCCCATGCTTTGAGGTTTGCAGTCAGGACATTATTAGTCTGATAGAAATTCGGGATGACACGATATTTTGTAACCTCGTGCAAACCAATCGTCGTCAGAGATACGTCCGTGAAACCGAAGCCATCCACGGTGCCGCGCTGAACGGCTGTAATAATTTCGGAGGACTTGATATTAATGGTCGTCGCACCGAGCGCCCGAAACAGTGGGCGATAGGTCCCAGTCGCGCGCATCTTATAACCCGTCAGATCAGGGATGCCGTCTTTGCCGATCTTTGGCTTTTTGGCGAGATACATATGATAAGACGTCATATTTTCGGCCCATGCCACGAGATGTGAACCGGCTTTTTCCTTATAAACTTTTTGAAGTGCCTTAAATCCGCCATTGGTGCGCAAAACACCAGGGCCCTGATTAGATGCAAGGAGGGCATAACCTTCAGGTACGGTGCCAATATAATAGGCTGTAGGACAACTCAGTAAATCAAACTGCCCGCGTTTTAACGCGGCGGCAGCCTTACGGGGTGGTACAATTTCCTGACCACCCAAATATTTTACCTGCAAAACACCCTTGCCCCGCTTATTGAGCGGCGCAACAAAGGTATTTAAATAGCTCTGCGCAATCACGTTCGTGATCTGAAGAGCAGTGACGGTTGTAAGAGTTTTTTCTGCGGCAATGGATGCGGTTGTCGAAAAGGCAACCGCGACTGCCGCTGAGACACTCAACCCCCTTTTTAAATAAGTCATGATTTAGATCCTCTCTTCCTCTCTATTCTTACTGTTACTAAATTCAACAGGTTCTATGAATTGATCTGACTTCTGATTGTAAAACGGGGGCATAGTGGCTCCGCCCAAAATCGATGTCAAACGAAACAAGGGAAATAAAATTCTTGCAAATCCTAAATAGTAGCTAACAAAAATTCGGCGCCAGCTTTGAAGCTGGCGCCGACGAATTTGCGATATACCGCCCTGTTAGGGCAATAAAATCATGTTAGCGTTTCATATCTAGATTCTGCTTGATCTTAAGCTGACGGTTAGCCGCACCAGGATGATACAATAGTGGCCGCAACTGATCGTGGTATTTGGAGCGCTTTTTTAGTTCTTTCCAAATTTCACCATGAGCGATTTCAAGATATTTAGCCGCCGACTTACCTTTAAGGACGACATCTATAATACCGGTCTTTTTGATGATTTTCTCTTCCTGCAGACGCACTGCTTCCACGAACTGGATAGACGTCACTTCGAATTCCACTCCAATTCGATTCAAGAAGTTCTTTTGCGCCTGAGTCAAAGAATTCCA
>CAYZMI010000144.1:2254-4514 GCA_964479475.1 uncultured Rhodospirillaceae bacterium
TTGTACCCTTGCAGATTGGGCAGTCCATCTGCGCCGATCTTGGGCTTCTTAACAAGATACATGTGATAGGAGGTCATGTTGGAGCCCCACGACAACAAATGGGACCCAGCTTTTTCAGCATAGATTTTTTGGAGTAATTTCCAACCCCCGTTGGTCCTTAAAACACGCGGGCCTTGGTTTGATGCCAACAAACCATATCCTTCGGGTACAGTCCCGATGTAATAGGCTGTAGGACTGCTTAACATATCAAATTGACCGCGTTTTAATGCCGAAGCGGCCTTACGTGGTGGCACAATCTCCTGGCCACCTAAATATTTGATTTGCAAAACACCTTTGCCCGCCTTGTTAGCCACAGCGACAAATTTTTGGAGAAAGGCTTTGGCTAGAACGTTAGTCTGCTGCAGCGAAGTCACTGCATTGATCGTTCTTTCTTTAGCAGTTGCTGCCGAGGTAATCCCGACGGCCGCAACGGCGGCGACGGCAACAACACCGGTAATTGTTTTTATCTTAATCATAGTGGTCCCCCTAACGGTCGATTAAAATTGAGTGGTGTATTTTTACGGGTCATCTCGTGCGACCTCTTTATCGTCGCCTATACTGGCGGCAGTCCTAAATCGAGTCAATTCGCGTATTGTTCTAGAATATCTCTTTTTCGTCCCATCCATCTTCAACATCTCGAACCGAAGTCTCTGGCACCAAACCCTTTTGCTGTCGTTGCAATGACCGAATACCATTCACTAAATAGTCACCTTCAGCTGCCCGTTTTGCACCGTCGGCCCAATCCTGTGTCCAGTCGCCCAACGAATAGCCAAACCAAGGTGGTTGTGGTCGTACCGGAGGCAACCCAAGCTTATTCCAGAGCGTGAGCCCTTTCTCCATATACTCTTGTGTGGGCAGCGCCACCGGAGGCATATCGCTTTTCATGGTCGCATCGACCAGCAAAGTCGAATCTTCCTCACCGCTATGTTCGCGCTTTGGCCCGTGCCCTTGCCCGCGATGATCCAAAGTAATCACATCATCAACAGGGTTTAACCGATAGGCCATAGCCCATAGGAGTGCATCTGCATTGTCGGGGTCTATATCTTCGTTGACGGCGATACAAATTTTACTGCAATCGCCTTTGAAATAAGCGGCCCCGTAAAGCGCTCGCCAAATTTCGGTTTTGGGGGTTTCCTTGTCCAGCGTGACAATGGTGACGCGCAATAATCCGGTTAAAGGTTCATGCAAGGAAACCTTCCTCACGCCTTTAATTCCGAGCGCGTCGCGGAGATGGGCGAGGAATAGGGGTTCGTAGGCTACCCGCTTAATAACACTCGATTCAGATGGCGCCGCTTGGCTTATATAGGATGTCAGCACCGCATCCTTGCGATGGGTAATTGCTGTCACCTGCATAGGCATGTTGAATTCTTCCAGAGCGACATGACCATGACTTTCCCCGAACGGACCTTCGGGCTCCAACATTTCTGTATCGATTTGGCCTTCAATTACCAATTCTGATTCCGCCGGTATCAGCAGATCTACGGTACGTGCCTTGGTCAACCTGATTGGCGCACCCACTAAACCACCGGCAACACCGACCTCGTCGACATCAATGGGCAGCTTCTGAGGACCCATGAATGCGACGGCAGGAGGACAACCGAGTACAATAGCCACTGGCATATATTTGTCGCCACGTTCACGGTGCTTCTTATAGTGGACGTATCCGCCGGCACCACCCACGCGTGTAGCCATACGCACCACCATTCGATCCGATGCCTTAAGCCCGGCCCTGTATGTGCCCATGTTTTGCACGCCGGTTTCAGGATCGCGGGTCACTACATTTGTCGAGGTCAAGGTTGGCGCGTTGTCGAAACCTGGCGTTGATACTGGTATGGGCAGTGAATCAATCCCTTTGCCATCGCCGACTAAATCTGCACCCTCAATGACGACATCATGGCAGGGGGCTTCGTTGACGATTTCCGGCTCTACAGGATTAGCAATCGCATGATCCCAGCGGGCCCCAATTTCGTCAACCGGCACACCCATGCCGACGCTGTAAATATCTTGGTTGGCAGCCAAAGCTCCTACGACAATGGGCAATTTATAACTTTGGCCTTTAGCGTTAACCACATTGCGAAACAGAAATGCCTTGCGCTCTGATTCCTTTAGGCCGCCTACAAATTGCCAGCGCACAAGCGAATGCATTTCTGAATCTTTATCGACCGGCTCATCAACAATGACGAGTAACCCCGCGTCATCCAACGCTTGCAAATGTTCTTGT
>CAYZMI010000145.1:0-2131 GCA_964479475.1 uncultured Rhodospirillaceae bacterium
GAAGTCGGTGTGTTTATCTATTAAGTAACTATGTTATAAGGCACGCCGCCGCAGGGTTTTGTCCGAGATATTTGGTCAATTTTGCGGGCGTGGTGGAATTGGTAGACACGCCAGATTTAGGATCTGGTGGCGAAAGCCTTGGGGGTTCAAGTCCCTCCGCCCGCACCAGCAGCTAGCGGTCAGTTGGGGATTTGATCTTTACCCCGGTAACAACAAAAATGTTTCGAGAATGTCGATGCAAGTAGATGAAACGAGCACTGAAGGGCTGAAGAGGGAATTTAAAGTCGTAGTTCCCGCCAACGATATAGAATCCACTATGGTCGAAAGGCTAAACGAAATTGGCCAGTCGGTGTCGGTGCCGGGGTTTCGACCAGGCAAAGTGCCCATCGCGTTACTCAAAAAACGGTATGGTGAGGCGGTTAAGGGAGAGGTCTTAGAAAAGACGATACAAGATAGTTGGCAACAAGCATTAACTGACAAAGGTTTACGGCCTGCTGCACAGCCAAAGGTGGACATTGTCACATTCGAAGATGGGGTGGATCTGGAATATACGCTCGCCGTGGAATTGTTGCCGGACATCGATCCCATAGATTTTTCGAAGTTGGAGCTAGATCGCCGTGTAGCCAAAGTTACTGATGAAGAAGTCGATAAATCTTTGCAACGCTTAGCTGAGAGCCGGCGTATATTTGAAGCTGTTGAAGGACGAGCAGCGGAGAAGGGGGATCAGGTTGTCGTGGATTTCGTGGGCAAAGTCGAAGGAGAGGAGTTTGCTGGAGGTAGCGTAAACGGCTTCGAATTGGAAATTGGTGGACCTGCGTTCTTGCCGGGATTTGATGGCCAAATCGAAGGCATGAAGCAAGGTGATAATAAGGTTATCACAATTAACGTTGCGGACGATCATCCCAATGAACAACTGCGTGGCAACGATGTTGAATTTGACGTTTCGATTATCGAAGTCAGAGAGCCGAAAGCCGCGGAAGTCGATGAGGAGTTGGCAAAATCCAGCGGTATGGACAGCGTTGATGCTTTAAAGGGTGCTGTGCGTGAGCAGTTGGACCGTGAATTTATGCAGCTTTCCCGTGCACATTTGAAAAAAGAACTCCTTGATCGTCTGTCCGATGAGCACGACTTCGAGCTCCCTGAGGGCATTGTGGATTCGGAGTTCGAAGGAATTTGGAAGCAAGTGCAGGACGCTAAAGAAAGAGATGCGTTAGACGAGGACGATAAGGAGAGAAATGAAGAAGACCTTAAGAGCAATTATCGTGATATTGCTGAACGTCGCGTACGCCTCGGCTTGTTATTAGCGGAAGTTGGTCGGGTCAACAATATTTCAGTTACTCAGGATGATCTGAATCGAGCTATACATGCCGAAGCATCTAGGTTTCCCGGACAGGAGGCGAAAGTAATGGAATATTTTCAAAAGGATGCAAATGCGCTTCAAGAGATGCAAGCTCCAATTTTCGAGGATAAAGTTGTAGATTTCGTCATCGAAATGGCAACAATTAACGAACAGGAAGTTTCCGTTGATGAACTCATGCAAGATCCCGATGCGGAAGAAGGTGATGCAACCTCCGATAAAAAGGACTGAGGCATTAGAATAGGGCACTAGTAAATTTAGTGGGTTGAACCGTCCTGATGCTGTGGCCCTATAAACAGAAATGAGAAACATGAACGAACGCGAACATATGAATGCTTTAGTTCCCATGGTTGTCGAGCAGACCAATCGTGGTGAGCGTGCTTATGATATTTATTCGCGTCTACTCAAAGAGCGGATTATATTTTTGACGGGTCCGGTTCATGACGAGGTCTCGAGCGTAATTTGCGCCCAACTTCTTTACCTGGAATCAGAAAATCCCAATAAAGACATTTCGTTTTACATTAATTCGCCGGGCGGAATTGTGACTGCCGGGCTCGCGATCTATGACACGATGGCCTACGTCCGTCCTGACGTTTCAACCGTCTGCTTTGGTCAAGCGGCGTCGATGGGGTCGTTACTTCTCGCGGCTGGTTCGCCCGGTAAACGTTACGCCTTGCCGAATTCCCGGATAATGATGCATCAGCCTTCCGGTGGATTTCAAGGGCAAGCAACAGACATCGAAATTCATGCTCGCGAAATTCTTAATCTTAGGGC
>CAYZMI010000145.1:2231-4479 GCA_964479475.1 uncultured Rhodospirillaceae bacterium
TACTGAAGTGTTCAACTGCCTGTAATGCCCGGTTTTTTCGTAATGGACGCATACATTATGCTCAGTTAACATAAAGGCAACGTGTCGAGTCCAATGGAGTATTTATGTCAAAGTCCAGTAGCAGCGACGCAAAGAATGTTCTTTATTGCTCGTTCTGTGGGAAGAGCCAGCACGAGGTTCGTAAGCTAATAGCAGGTCCGACAGTGTTCATTTGCGATGAATGCGTTGAACTTTGTATGGATATCATCCGTGAGGAACATAAAACTACGCTCGTTAAATCGCGTGATGGGGTCCCGACGCCGGCGGATATTTGTACAGTACTCGACGACTACGTAATTGGGCAGACCTATGCTAAACGCGTATTATCGGTCGCCGTACACAATCACTACAAGCGGCTCGCCCATGACAGTAATACTACTGATGTTGAGCTAGCCAAATCGAACATCATTCTGATTGGACCGACGGGTTGCGGTAAAACTCTACTTGCCCAAACATTAGCTCGCATTTTGGATGTGCCATTTACAATGGCTGATGCAACCACTTTGACTGAGGCTGGCTATGTGGGTGAGGATGTGGAAAACATCATTCTCAAGCTACTTCAGGCGGCTGACTACAATGTGGAGCGGGCGCAACGTGGTATTGTCTATATTGATGAAGTCGACAAAATCTCACGCAAATCTGACAACCCCTCCATTACTCGCGACGTCTCTGGGGAGGGTGTTCAGCAGGCGCTGCTCAAAATTATGGAGGGTACTGTTGCTAGCGTTCCACCACAGGGTGGACGCAAACATCCTCAGCAAGAATTTCTACAGGTTGATACCACAAATATTTTGTTTATCTGTAGTGGTGCATTCTCCGGGCTCGAAAAAATCATCACCGCACGTGGCCAGGGTAGCTCAATTGGTATAGGTGCCGATGTTCAGGGGGCTGACGAACGAGAAACCGGCGAAATTTTGCGGCAAATCGAGCCAGAGGACTTGTTAAAGTTTGGTTTGATTCCGGAGTTCGTCGGCCGTTTACCCGTCATTGCAACTCTGGAAGATCTTGATGAAGGCGCGCTTGTCGAAATTCTAGTCAAGCCGAAAAACGCATTGGTTAAGCAGTACGGTACGTTGTTTGAGATGGATGACGTTACGCTGACGTTTGCTGACGATGCACTTCACGCGATTGCGAAAAAGGCGATTGTGCGAAAAACTGGTGCACGTGGGTTGAGATCTATTCTAGAAGCGATTCTGCTTGATACCATGTATGATCTGCCTAGTTTTGATGGTGTTGAGGAAGTAGCTATTAGTGGTGAGGTTGTCGACGGTCAGGCTAAGCCGCTTTACATCTATGCAGACCGTCGTGAAGACATAGGTTCTAGCGCATAATTCAAGCAAAATTTGTTGTTTTAATTGAGGCGCACTTGATTGTTAGGTGGGTGTGGACCATTTAAGACACATATTGTCCATCGATACGGTTCGCGTAGTCCCGAACCGACAAAAATGTAAGAGGTAGCATGTCTGATTTGGAACAGCGCCAAATATTTCCGGTTTTGCCGCTCCGCGATATTGTGGTGTTTCCGCACATGATTGTGCCGTTGTTCGTTGGGCGTGAAAAATCGGTTCGCGCCTTGGAAGATGTTATGAAGGACGATAAACAAATTCTGCTTGTTACTCAGAAAAACGCCGGAGACGACGATCCGGAACCCGATGATATTTATTCTGTTGGTACCGTTGGGACAGTACTTCAACTATTGAAACTACCCGATGGTACAGTCAAAGTTCTAGTTGAAGGAAGTCAACGAGCGGAAATTGTGGGTTTTAAAGAAAACCCTGATTTCTTCCAGGCTTATGCCAACTTAATGGAAGATGCATCGGAGGAGGATCAAGAGCACGAAGCACTCGGCAGGTCGGTAATTTCCCAGTTTGAGCAATATATTAAGCTGAACAAAAAAATTCCGCCCGAAGCACTTGTTTCACTCAACCAAATTGAAGAAACGAGTAAGCTGGCAGATACTGTAGCTTCGCATTTGGCCCTTAAGATTCCAGAAAAACAAGAACTACTGGAGCTCGCTACCATTACGGAGCGTCTGGAGAAGGCTTATGCCTTCATGGAATCTGAAATTGGGGTTCTGCAGGTTGAGAAACGCATTCGGAGCCGCGTCAAGCGCCAAATGGAAAAGACGCAGCGGGAATATTACCTTAACGAACAGATGAAGGCGATTCAGAAGGAGTTGGGTGAAGGTGAAGACGGTCGAGACGAGGCC
>CAYZMI010000146.1:0-4429 GCA_964479475.1 uncultured Rhodospirillaceae bacterium
TGCATCGACCTTTATAATCTCGTGTATAAAGGAGGTCCCGGAGAGCCACATGAACTTGACCCCGACTTCCCTAACAGCTGTGGTAAGTTCGCACATGATGCCATTGAGCCCACGAAAACACTATTTTCTGCAACCCGGGCCGCCGGTGTTCCGATTTACTATGTCACCGCTCAGTTCAATCCGCATCGAGTACAGTCGACGCGCCGACGAGAGAAATTACAAAACACCGCGCATGACTGTGAAATTCATGATGCCTTTGCTCCGCAGTCTTCAGACGTAGTCTTTCGGAAAGAACGACCGAGTGCTTTTTTTGGAACGCCATTGATTGCCCATTTGAATGAACGGCATATCGATAGCCTTATTGTTTGTGGTGAGAGCACATCTGGTTGCGTGCGCTCGAGCGTCATTGAGGCACATATGTATGGTCTGCATGTATCGATAGTTGAAGAATGTGTTTTTGATCGGGCGGAATTAATTCATAAGGTGAATCTTTTTGATATGCATCATAAGTATGCGGATGTCATGGAGCTCGACGAAGTCGTTGAACATTTGGAAAGTATCACACCGAAGGACATTAAGGTCGCTTAAGGTAAAACCGCGGATAGGTGAAAACGCGGAGTATAAAATATAGGTATAAAAAAAATTATTTTGGGTGTTGATGTTGCCCGAAAATGCTGACTGGCATTAGGGGGTGAAAAAGGTGGCAATTAGCATACGGCCTAAGCGGTTAGCCTGTTATGCAGCCACTTTCCGACTGCGAGCAGTACCATATCGGTTGCATATCGAGAAACAAGTTGAACTCCGACAGGTAAATCCTTTGGCCCTGTTAGCCCTGGAATGTTAACGCAGGGTAAATGTAACAATGTCCAGATCATATTGAATGTGGGAACTCCTGTAATCGAAAATCCTTCGGGAGCTACCCCGGGAGCGCTTGGAGTTAAAATGCAATCCCATTCCGCAAGCAGTATATTAATTTCGGTGCGACATTTAGCAGCAAGGGCGAGAGCCTTTAAAAATGTATTTGTGTCTGTCGCTATGCCGCGTTCTATCCTCTCGCGTAGCCGATCACTAATCTGATCAAGGTGTGTGTCGTATTCGGTCCTCAGGTTTTGGGATAACGCGACATCCATGATGGTTGCGTGAGCTGCTTCAAGAGCTGCAAAATGACCGGGTAATGTGATATCTTGGATATTGGCGCCAAACTTTTCGAGTAGGGTCGTGGCAGTTTCTAGCGCATCCTTTGATTCCCGATCTGCTTTAGGCCATTGGTGGCTGCGGCAGATACCAATTTTCGGTGGCCGTCCCAGACCATCGTCTAATCTTGCATAAGGTTGGTTCACTAAAACACTGTGGGTGAGAGCAAGGTCGTCAAAACATCGAG
Source organism: uncultured Rhodospirillaceae bacterium (assembly GCA_964479475.1). Taxonomy (GTDB): domain Bacteria; phylum Pseudomonadota; class Alphaproteobacteria; order MPNO01; family UBA2964; genus JAQBTY01. Next base: position 1,382 of record CAYZMI010000146.1, read on the forward strand.
CCATATATCCGACGCAATCAAATGATGGCACTATCGTGAGTACGCCCATGCGGGACACCATGCCAAAGCTGGGTTTAAAACCTGCTACACCACAAAATGAGGAAGGGCGAATTACCGAACCGGATGTTTGTGTGCCGTAAGCGATGGGCATCATCCAGTCGGCAACCCCGGCGGCAGACCCACTTGAAGAACCGCCGGGTGTGTGCGTCGTGTTGTGTGGATTGGCGGTTTTCCCTGGCGTGAAGGTGGCGAATTCCGTAGTGACTGTTTTGCCGATGATGACAGCGCCGGCTGCTTTGATCGATGCTACGCAGGCTGCATCTTTTTCCGGTTGGTGATTTACATAAATCGGTGATCCCTTCTGTGTTGGCATATCCACGGTATCAATGATGTCTTTGACACCAATAGGAATGCCATGTAACGGCCCTCGCGACGCTTCCGCATCTCGTCGACGGGCTTGCGCGATTACGGCTTCGGGGTCGATAAACTCAAACGCGCCGATGGTTTGTTCTCTCTCCTCAATGCGTTCGAGGCACGACCTGATCAATTCTTCAGCACTTATTTCTTGATCAGCAATTTTTTTCGCCGCGACTGTGGCGGAAAGTAGATTCAAGTTTTGGGACATGATTGATTATTTGCCTATAAATGTTGGGGAACGTTTTTCCAACATACTTGTCACCGCCTCCATATGATCGTCTGTAGAGTGACAAATCGCCTGAATAGAAGCGCAATTATCTAGAAAATCGTGCAAATGCGAAGATTGGGATTGACGAAAAAGGGTTTTCAGCATGCGCATGGTTACTGGCGGCCGTGTCGCAATGGTTGTCGCGAGTTCCATCACTCGGGGTAACAATAAGTCTGGTTCTACACATTCCAGTGCAAGCCCAATTTGGGCAGCCTCTTCACCATCAACGATCCTGCCAGTAAATGTGAGTTCTGCAGCGCGCTGTATGCCCACTCGGCGTGGCAGGATCCAAGCACCACCGTCACCCGGAATAATTCCTACATTTATGAATGTTTCTCCGAAACGGGCTTCGGTCGAACAAATTGTAATATCGCAATAAAGTGCCAGATCGCATCCCGCGCCGATTGCTGGCCCCTGTACTGCTGAAATAGACGGAATATCGAGTGCATAGAGTGCTTTGGGAATGCGTTGGATACCTTCAATATAACCGCGACGCGTGTCTGACGGGCCGCCACCGAAGATTCCCTTTTTATCTTTCATGTCTTTTATATTGCCACCTGCCGAAAACGCACTTCCTTCTGCTGATAACACGAAAACTCGGACATCAGGGTCAAGTTGAACCTGCCTCAAAACATCGAGAATTTCTTCGGTAAACCCCTTTTCGGAATACGCATTTCGGATGTCGTGACGAGCCAGAAGCATATGCGCTATTCCATTTTCTAAGGTAAATTTTATATTTTGGTATTCTGCGACAGGCATCCCCATAGGTCCTCATTCTGTTTCGAATAACATAGTCAATGAATTGCATAGTGGGTCGACGGTCGGACAATCGTCAAGCTAGTCCCAGCAAGTATTCTAGGTTCAAGAATTAAGGTTCTTTCCGAGTTGGAGTGGACAGAGTTATGCTTCCAGCTATGAATATGTCCATGTCCAAACACACTGACGATTGTGGTGGCCCGGAGCTTCTGACTGTCTCGGAAATGTATCGCGCAGATGAGGCCGCTATCCGGGCTGGTATTGACCAAAATGTCTTAATGGAAAACGCTGGGCGGGCCATTGCGGAACAAATACGTAACAGATGGGCGAAACGTCCTATCTCAGTTCTTTGTGGTCCTGGGAATAACGGAGGGGACGGATTTGTTGTCGCACGGTTACTTTTTGACGAGGGTTGGCCAGTTAGCGTTTCGTTGCTGGGAGAACTAAGTCAATTAAAAGGCGCTGCTGCCGATAAGGCTGGATTATGGACTGGAGATATTCAATCTCTGGAAATAGCGTCATTGCAGGAAGTAGGAATAGTCGTCGATGCGCTATTTGGGGCTGGCTTATCCCGTCCTTTGGGTGGTGTGGCACGGGAAGTCGTTGAAACTATTAATGAACGTAAACTCACTTGTGTCGCCGTTGATGTGCCTAGTGGTGTAAGTGGAGACACTGGAGAAGTACTGGGTGTTGCCCCGAAATGTGAATTAACCGTTACGTTTTTCAGACGTAAACCAGGCCATCTGTTAATGCCGGGCAGAAATTTTATGGGCAACACGGTCGTTGCTCAGATTGGCATTGAGCCAACGACATTAGATGGTTTGACAGTGCAGACATTCGCAAACGGGCCTAGTATATGGGGTTCCCAATTTCCTTGGCCAACAACCGAAGACCATAAGTATGGGCGTGGTCATGCCTTGGTTGCCGGTGGTGCTGAATTGACTGGCGCGGCGCGGTTAGCCGGACATGCCGCATACCGGGTTGGCGTTGGTATGGTCAGTATTGCTTCTCCACCGTCCGCAGTGCCCATCTATGCTGGCGGTTTAGCTGAATTTATCGTATTGGCCGTTGCCAATGAGGAAGAGTTTTCTTTGCTTTTGGAGGACCGGCGAAAAAACGCTGTGCTTGTTGGGCCGGGTTGCGGGGTCAATCGACGGACGCGGAATATGGCGCTCGCTGCTCTTCGGGCGGGTAAAGCGGTTATACTCGACGCCGACGCCCTCTCAGTTTTTGAAGATAATCCAAATGAACTCTTCAAACATTTAGGGGGGCGTCAAACTGTTCTTACGCCGCACGATGGCGAGTTTGCACGAATATTTGATGCGTCTTGCGATAAGTTGAGCCGGGTGCGGGCGGCATCTAAATTGAGCAAATCAGTTTTACTCCTGAAGGGGCCCGACACCGTAATCGCGGCACCTGACGGCCGTGCGGTCATAAACGATAATGCCCCGCCCACTTTAGCAACAGCCGGAACCGGCGATGTTTTAGCCGGTATAGTCCTTGGATTGATTGCGCAGGGTTTGGATGCATTCGATTCTGCATGCTGCGGTGTTTGGTTGCATGGGGAAGCTGCCCGTATATTTGGACCAGGTTTAATTGCAAGTGAC
>CAYZMI010000147.1:0-4406 GCA_964479475.1 uncultured Rhodospirillaceae bacterium
TCGGGACCTTTTTTCTGGTCGCCGTCGTAATAGGCTCGGGCATCATGGGCGATAAGCTGTCGGGCGGCTCGGTGGGTCTTGCTCTACTTGCTAATACCATAGCCACAGGCGCCATCCTTGTGGTGATTATACTGATTTTTGGCAATATTTCGGGCGCCCATTTTAACCCAGCAGTAACCTTGGTGTTCTGGCTACGCAAAGAAATAGCGGGAGGTGACACGGCCGCCTACATGGTATTGCAGATTGCCGGCGGAATTACAGGGGCAATCGTCGCCCACATCATGTTCCAAGAACCTTTGATCCAATGGTCCTCGACGCAACGCACCGGTATTTCACAATGGATCGCAGAAGTGGTTGCAACATTCGGGCTTCTAGCCACTATTTTGGGATGTCTAAAAACCCGCCCGTCGGCTATCCCTTACGCAGTCGGGCTCTTTATTAGCGCCGGATATTGGTTTACCTCCTCGACCTCATTCGCCAATCCAGCGGTCACTATTGCGCGTACCTTTACTGACACATTCACCGGAATTTCGCCTGCTCATGTGATGCCCTTTATCATATGCCAATTAATTGGGGCAACGCTCGCCCTGGTTGTGTTTGCTTGGCTTTGGCGCGGGCAACCCACACCACTAACACGGCCAGAATAGTTATTCTTTGGGCAGCCTGGGTAATCCGGGCTCCCTCCCCGAGGGTAGCTGCATGTCAAAGCAGCAGAGTAAGGCCGCAGTAGAAGCGTAGTTTGCCATCACAGAGACGATATCAATGAGCAAACGTGCTCCAAAAATCTTCAAGGCGCGGGCAAATGTCGCGGGTTTTACCTTGTGATCGCCAAACATTTCGCGCCCTAAGCCAATGATCACCGCTTGCTTATCCGGCAAATGATCGATGGATTTGCGATGGCGGATAATATCAATGACCTCAGGCGAGATGCCTTCTTTTATTGCCACTTCTTCATGGGCGCACCATTCGAATTGGCTGTCAAATTCCCGCGCTGTAACGAGGATAGAAAGCTCACGATCGACCTTTTCGATATCTGCGTTCCAGCGCAAGTAATTATTGAGTTGTTGCATACGCAGTGCAAGTTCGGGGCTGTGCAGTCGAATTCCGCCAGGCCCGCGTAAACCTACATATGACCCGCCATCCGGATCACAGAATCGATCGTAAAGCGCCCGCGCTTCCTCATCCATGGTTGCTGGATTTGGGAAAGGCAAGCGAAAACCAGACTTTGGGTCAATATCTTCAGGATAGTTAGTGTTCATCGGCATGAGAAATTTCCTAAGTTATGGTTCCTGTACCAATACCACTTTTGCATCCAGGTCCAATTTGTGAAAGAGAGCTAGTTCCGTAAAAATGTGAAACAATATAGAATATTCTCCGAGAATAGGAGGTTACTGCCATGTCCAAGAATTTCGACACCCGCCCACTTTCGCCAGCGCTTGGCGCTGAGATCATTGGGCTCGACGTGTCCCGCGATATTGATGCAGACACGGCCAAGGAACTAGCCGATGTATGGGCGGACAATATCGTTTTATTGTTTCGCAAACCCGACATGAGCCAAGAGGAGCAACTTAGATTTGCATCCTGCTTTGGCGAGGTGGGCCAGCGCCCTAAGCCCATCGAAAAAACCAATGAAGATTACAGCGAACTTGATACCGCATTCATGCTGGTTTCGAATATTCGTAAAAATGGTAAACCCATCGGAACACTGCCCGATGGCGAAATGATGTTCCACCACGACACCATATACAAAGAGAAACCCCATCTCGGCACACTATTATATGCAATCGAAGTTCCATCCAAAGGTGGTAACACCAAGTTCAACAACCTTTATAAAGCGTACGATGCACTGCCGGAAAACATAAAGGAGCGTATCAAGGGCCGAACAGCCAATCATATGTACGATTACGAGACTATTAATGAGGCCAATCGCAAATCTCAAATAGGCGAACTGCGCGAAAACTACACCCATCCCGTCAGTATCACCCATCCGAACTCTGGCCGGCGGGCACTTTATGTGGACCGGCTGATGACGGCGCGCATCGATGGGCTTTCTGAAGATGAAAGTGAGGACATTCTGGAGACTATGTTCGAAACAGCCGAGCGGCCAGAATTTGTTTACGAACACGAGTGGACGCCGGGCGATTTGCTGTTATGGGATAATCTTTGTTCCGCCCATGCCCGCACCAATTTCTCTGTCGAAGAGCGCCGCTTGCTGCGCCGCTGTCAGATCAAAGCTGACAGCGCACCTGCGGAATAAAGCGAGAAAGAATTGGATTATGACAATCATGGAAGATGCATATTATGACGATGTGCGTGGTGTCGTACTCACCGATGAAGCTCGAGCCTATTACGATGCGTTGACGGAACCGGACGCCAAACGCCACCTTGTCACCGAGCTTATTATCCCCAAACTCTCGGGCGATGCTTTCCACGTTCCCCAGGGCCATATTCTCCGCATATCTTGTATTGAAGGCGGGCAAGTGTGTGACTTCAATGCTTTCAACAAATCCGACCCCACCGAACGTTTCTGGTCGGGACGCACGCGTTTGCTTCAAAGTGCACACTTGAGTGTCGGGGACCGGCTGTGGAGCACTCCACCGCGTATGCGTCCTATGTTCACTATCATTGCAGACACGGTAGAGGACCCGGTGCTACCGCACGGAGCGCGTAGCCACGACTTGATGTATTGTCGGTGCAATGAGCGACATGTAGAGATAAGAACCGGGCAGGTAGCTCAGCCTAATTGCAACGACAATCTAGCAGACGGCATCGCCAAATATGGAATCGATGCGGATTTGGTGCATGACGCGTTTAATATATTTATGACTACCGGTTTGGATGATGATGACCGGTTCTTCTATGTAGAAACTTCGGCTAAGACCGCTGACTATATGGAGCTGTATGCGGAGATCGACTGCATTGTCGCACTTTCGGCATGCCCCGGTGGATCATCGGGCCCGCAAAAAAAACCGTTGGGTGTGAAAATTTTCAAACCTATGAACACGTAATGCGGGAATTTAGTTGTGGTTAATTAATTATCTTCTAAAACCAACACTACCATTCTTCCTGTAGTCCGGAAAAATGGTAGTGGGTTTTAAAACATTCAACCTGTTCCTGAGAACAGCAACCTAACCCAGATCAGCCAATACCTCATCTGGATGATCGGCCGGGGTTACGGCGTCATAAGCTTGTGCGACCGTACCGTCAGGTCCGACGAGAACAGATTTTCGGCTCGAACGGCCTGAATCTGTGACGTCCACACCATAGGAATTGGTCATGGACAAATCCTCGTCACTTAGCAGATCAAATGGAAAGTCGAACTTATCCTTGAACGCTTTATTGTCACTAGGCGGATCAATACTAATCCCCACAATGACAGCATTTTTGGCTGTGAAGTCTTGGATTCTATCACGGAACCCGTTGCCTTCGGTGGTTCAGCCAGGGGTGTCGGCTTTCGGATACCACCAGAGCAGCACGTTTTTGCCAGCGAAATCGTCTAGCGATACGTTATTGCCATCCTGGTTGGAACGCGAAAATGCCGGCGCCTGATTGCCTACTTCAATCAAAGCCATGGCAGATTTCTTCTCCTATTGGTTACGTCGTTATTGACCCAAATTTTTTATCATTGCCGAGAGACTTAAACAACGCTCGAGGGTTAGTTTTTGAGATTTGTTCAATCTCGGCCGCACTAAATTCAGCTGCAGACAACGAGGCGAGGACGTCGGGGTCGCCAGGCGGGAAAGGAACGTCAGTACCTAACAACATCTGATTAATCCCGACCAAGTCCCGCAAATAGCGAAGTGCAGCACCGTGGTGCAGAATGGTGTCGTAATGGAACTGCTTTAGATAATAGGATGGTGGCTCAGACGACGTCACGCCCGTGAAACCGTGATCAGCGGCTCGATACATGCGGTCGAACCGGCCTATGAGAAACGGCAATGATCCGCCGCCATGAGACAAGATAATTTGTAACCCCGGAAATCGATCAAAGACACCGGTAGACATCATCGACCCCACGGTCAGAGTAGTGTCGTTGGTATAGGCGACAATTTGATTGAGCGCATATTTCTCTGCCCGTGGGGGCGCCACAGGCTGGACCGGATGAATAAATACTGGCGCGTTTAATTCGACACAGGCGGCCCAAAACTCATCTAGCTCACAATCGCCAAGATTGCGCCCCTTGATATGGGCTCCAATCATGGTGCCAAGCGCACCCCCTTTCATAGTGCGCTCCAATTCCCGGGCGGCAAACGATGCATCCTGTAGCGGACCCGATCCCATCCAAGAAAACCTATCCGGCTTTTCTTCACATATCCGCCGAAGGCAATCGTTGAGCAATTGATGCCATAAAGCCCCCCTATCAGACTGCAGCTCATAACCAAATATATCTGCCCAAAGTGTTAAAA
>CAYZMI010000148.1:0-4373 GCA_964479475.1 uncultured Rhodospirillaceae bacterium
AAATGCGACTGGATATGGTCCCTTTGACGGATCATCCAACACCAGACGATGAGACAAAATACACCACCCACGGCAACAGACATTTGAATTCCAACTACCTTGGCTAGTGCGCCCATGACAAGCGCGCCCACAGCGGGCCCACCCCGATGAATGAGCCCGTATAAGCCCATTACTCTACCGCGCATACTTCCCACCACCACATGCTGCATTAGAATCTGGGTACCAGTGCCGCTATAGACGCCAACAAACCCGAGGAGGAACAACCCACAAAGGGCTAGTGGAAACCAGGCGGTAGCAGTAAAGGCAAAGATACTAATTGCGGTAAACAGTAGTGCTAGTAGTGTTAATCGCGTTAGACCTTGTACGGACTTCTTGCTTGCGAGAAGTAAGGACGCGATCAGAGCACCAACACCTGCAGTCACCATAAGTTCAGCCAGCCCCTGCTCTCCGCGGCCAAATACTCGATCGACAAATTCGGGTAATAATTCGAACGTCGCTTTGCCGCCAACGGCTACGGCGGTTAGGAGCAATAACATGGGGCGAATGCCAGGATGCTCGCGAGCATAGACCAGACCTTCCAAAGATTGGCTTAGCGCCCCTCCCCGCCCGGCATTCCCCACTTCGCTTCTTACTTGACGTACAACTATTAGAGCTAAAATAAAGGCGAGATAGGTTGCACAATTGAACGAAAACGCTTCGCCGATACCCCATTTCGCTAAAATGATTCCGCCGATTGCCGGACCGACAACACGAGCCAAGTTATATATCGCAGAGTTTAAGGCCACTGCCGGAGGCATATACTGCACCTCTACCATATTGGGTACCATGGCAAGCCGTGCAGCAGTGTTGAATGCCCAAACCGCACCCAAAAAAACCGAAAGGCCAATGAGCCACCAGATATCTGCCGCTTCTGTCAAATATCCGTTAAACATAAGCCAAGCGAGCAGAAATGCCTGCAACATGCCGAATATTTGGCTGACGAGAGAAATTATCCGGCGGTCATGTCGGTCGGCAATTACTCCAGCGTAGGGTGTCAAAATAAGTGTAGGAAAAAGCTCAGCGAAGACTACTGCACCCACCCAAAAACTATCTTCGGTCAGTTTCCAAGCGAGCCAAGCCACGGCCAGCTTATGAGCCCACATTCCGAACAACGAAATAGTGCTGCCCAATGAGTAAAGACCATAGTCGCGCTGGAGTAACACGGCAAAAGCACTCGAGGACCAGTTCGCTGGGGCCATAAATTCTGCTCAGGTGTCCTTTGAAATATACCTGTACTTTTCCTATACAGACCCAATTCCGAAAATTAAGTGGCTTTACTCTTTATTTCCTAAGATAAAACTATGCCTACACGTCTTTCTTGGATGCAGGGAATTCCAAGGCAGATGTCACAATTTCTTCGCGACGCAGAATCCAAAAAAAAGCGACCAAACATATTAACCCGCCTGTAGCCAAGGACAATTGAAACCCAACGAATTCAGCCGCGTAACCCATAGCCAATGCCCCTAAGGCTGGGACGCCGCGGTAAATCATACCATAAATACTCATAACACGTCCCCGCATGGAGCCATCGACGGCGTTTTGCATCAATGTTTGGGTGGCTGTACCACCGACGACCGTCGCAGCACCAATAAGAAATACACCGATGAGCCCCAGGACGTAGTAACCCGTCGCTGTAAAGACAAAAATGCTAATGGCTGAGAATATTAAGTTCGCGATGACGAAGCGTGTTAGACCGCGCGCAGTCCCGCGTTGGGCAAGCCAAATTGCCGCAATGATCGCGCCGACAGAGGAGGCGGACATCAGCCAGCCGAGACCAATTGCGGTCAAATTATACACCGCGCCGTTTACCCCGGCGAGCAGCTCGAGCGCCGGTTTAATTCCTAGTGCAACGGCGGTGACTAGAATCAGCATCGGTCCGATACCGGAGTGATTAACTGCATAACGAAAGCCATCAAGTGCTTCGGCATAAACGCCGCGGCTTTCCACGCCGCGACGCTCATCACGCACTAAACGGCATTTGTATAGAGTGTAAATAAATATCGCAAAGGTCACCGTATTTAACGCAAAGGTAGTTGCCGCTCCAAATGTGTCGATTAGATATCCAGCTAGTGCCGGACCGATAAACCGGGCCAAATTGAAAATCGCCGAATCGAGAGCAATCGCAGAAGGGACGTGTTGCGGTTCCATAAGGTTGGGCACCAGAGTAAGTCGCGCCGCTGTATTAAAGGCCCACACGATACCTATGAACAATGTAAGCCCTAATAAAATCCAAATATTTAGCAGGTTAAGGTATGCCAAAACCGCGAGTGCGAGTGCCTGGAGCATACCGAGGGCCTGGGTGATGATCGACATGATACGCCGATCCACTCGGTCGGCCACGACGCCCGCGATAGGCGTAAAAATTACCGTCGGAAAAAGATCTGCGGCCACCATTAAACCAAGCCAAGTGGGAGACTCAGTGATTTCCCAGGTTAGATAGGCGATGGTTAGCCGCTGAGCCCATATTCCGAACAGGGCAATAGTGCCACCGCTGATGTACCAAGCAAAATTCCGTTGTTTTAACGGTGCAGTCAGGGTTTGCAGATTGCCGAGGCGCGCCATTGCTTGGATAGCCCAAAATTGAAAGTAGCAGGTGGAACCGCGAAATTTTCGCAGAAGATAGATATACCCGTGTCACCAGCCAGGTACTAGCGTAGATATCTGAGGCATCACCCCATGTAGTAAATAGATAGCGCTATCAGGATCAGCCCGCCATTGAGAGGCCAGTAACCTTTCTTGCGCTTGTCATCCTCGAGTTGCTTGTTGGTCATACGGCGCAAACCGATGAAACACAGCAGTACACCGGCGCCAAGCACCATACCAAGCACCATGGGCACCCAGTTGGTCATCATCAATCGTCAGGTTCGGCGGATGCTTGAGCTAGTTCTGGGTCTTCCTCATCTGGACTTCCACCCAGATCTCGCATGATTTGCATAATTTCTGCATGCGCCCGGCCAAGAATTTCAGCGTCGGGGCCGCGCAACACAACTGACACACGAAACCCTACCGCCTGCCGCATTTGGGGATACGATCCAATATCGATTTCGGGGTACCGCTCTTGTACTAGAGCTAAGCCTTCGGCAATGGTTCCCTCTCCGAGATCTACGGCCAAACCGCGGGCCTGCATGGGCATGCCGCCAGTAATATGTTGTTTAGCCTCGCTGAACATGGCCTGCATGATGCGCGGAACACCGGCCATCACAAATACATTATCCAAACGATAACCGGGTGCTGCACTTATTTCATTTTTCAGAAGAACAGCGCCATCGGGAAATGTAGCCATGCGTAGCCTTGCCTCATTCATCTCCTGGCCACGTTCTTCTGTCCTCTTTGTCAACAGATCGGCCGTATCCGGGTCCCGATACATACCGACACCAAAAGCTTCAGCTATGCATTCCGAAGTTATGTCATCATGTGTCGGACCGATGCCTCCTGTAGTGAACACGTAATCAAATTCCGCGCGAGACTCATTAACCGTATTGATGATGGTCTCTCGTATATCCGGTATAACGCGCGCTTCCCGCATTTGAACGCCTAGCTCGTTCAACCCCTTAGCGATAAATGCCAAGTTTTTGTCTTGCGTCCGACCGGACAAAATCTCATTTCCGATTAAAATAAGACACGCGGTTACCGCACTATGGTTAGACATTATGCCTCCTATATATTGCCTCCTATATAGCGGACACATTCAGGCACCGCCACCGCATTGCACTAATAATCAGCTAACCATAGAGTTTAACCATGCATTTTCCTTCTCCACTAATTCGCGGCATACTAATCAAGCGATACAAACGGTTCCTAGCCGACGTAGCCCTAGAAAACGGTGAAGAAATTACCGCGCACGTTGCCAACACGGGTTCAATGATGGGGTTGACCCATCCTGGGTGCGAAGTGTGGCTCTCCCAAACCGACAATCCCAAACGGAAACTTAAGTACAGTTGGGAACTCGTCCGAGATGGAGATGGTCTCGTTGGAATTAACACAATGCACCCCAATAAGTTGGTATCGGAGGCCATAGAAAATCAAACCATTAAAGAACTGACTGGTTATTGCGACCTAAGACGCGAAGTAAAATATGGTAAAAATTCGCGGATTGATATTTTTCTTCGCGATAAAGCCCGCCCGGATTGCTATGTCGAAGTAAAAAACGTCACATTAAGACGCGCCAACAAGGCAGTGTTTCCGGATGCTGTAACCACACGGGGCACCAAACATTTAGCTGAATTATCGAACATGGTGGCTAATGGTGCACGAGCTGTCATGGTTTATCTCGTGCAGAGAGAGGATTGCACCTCCTTCGGGGTTGCCTCCGATATCGACCCAACATATGCAAG
>CAYZMI010000149.1:0-1722 GCA_964479475.1 uncultured Rhodospirillaceae bacterium
GACACTTACGATCGAATTCGCGCGGCAGTCGCTGACCCAAAAACCGCAATTCTATTGACGGGAGCGCAACGAATGCGACCGGTTCTACTAACTGCAATTACTACCATTTGCGGCGTTTTGCCTATGGTCCTACAAATCAATATCGATTTCATAGAACGCGCCGTTAATGTTGGAGCTCCGTCCACACAGTGGTGGCAACAAATTTCTACTGCGATAGCGTTTGGGCTCGCCTTCGCAACAGTCCTTACGCTCGTGGTCACCCCATCCGCATTAATGGTTGGCGCCAATCTTACGAAGTGGAAATTAAAGAGAAATTCGAAAATTGGTACGCAAAAGGCTATCATTTAACTGTCATCCACATATTCATTGGCAAAATCGCACAAACCGGGGTTCTTCACGTGACAAATTATCAAGATTTATCACCTGAGGTGGCTGCAGCTCTAAAAGAAGGTGTACCAGTAGTTGCCCTTGAATCTACTGTCATCGCGCACGGGCTGCCTACCGAAGTCGCTTTGAGAACCGCAGCGTCGATGTGCAATGTTATCCAAAATGAGGGGGCAATTCCTGCAATCGTTGGGCTATTTGACGGCAAGATTAAAATAGGACTAACGAATGTTGAAATCGAACATCTCGCTACAGAGCCCGACGTACTAAAAGTTAGCCGCCGCGATTTTGCTTATGCGTTAGCAACGCGCCGTACTGGTGCGACCACGGTGGCGTCGACAATGATGGCAGCTGAAATCGCGGGAATCCCCATTATGACGACCGGTGGTATCGGAGGGGTCCATCGTGGCGCCGAAATTTCAATGGATATTTCAGCTGACTTGAGACAGCTAGCGTCTACTCGTGTTGCTGTCGTATGCAGCGGAGCAAAAGCGATACTCGATCTTCCCAAAACCCTCGAATATCTGGAGACAATGGGTGTCCCTGTTATCGGCTACAAAACCGATGACTTTCCGGCATTCTTCAAAGCTTCTTCGGGTCTTTCTGTAACACAGCGTATTGACGAGGTGGCTGAAATAGCTTCCCTCATTGGATTACATCAAAAAATAGATCTGATGGGCGGTATCCTGATAGCTAATCCGCCACCGAAAGATGCAGCTTTGGATGAACACAATTCGGAAGCTGCTATAATTCAAGCAATAGAGCAATCACGCCGTGCCAATATTCAAGGAACGGAGCTCACACCATATTTATTAAACGAAATAGCACAAACTACTGATGGAAAAAGTATAGAAGCTAATCGTGCTCTATTAGTTTCTAATGCCAAGCTTTCGGCTAAAATAGCTTGTTCTTTAGCAAAGCACCGTCTGTGCTCTAATAACTAAATAGTCCCTCTTGCCACGGGACGGGGCTATACCTTGACGGCATATCCTTCTCGACCAAATATATCTGACAAATTTGAACGTGGAATCAGCTATGTCAACAGCAGTACATCAATTCAAACAACCGGAACTCGAAAAACCCTTCCGGTCCATCAAGAATGTTCTCCAAGAATATAAGGACCGCAATCCTAAAAAAGTCGCACTGTACGATTTAAATGGAAATAAGGGAATTAGTTGGGGTGAGTTACATCTTTGGGCAAACCTAATCGCGAATTATTTAAAAGCCCGCGGCATAAAAAAAGGTGATCGCGTAGGCCTGCTCGCCGATGAAAGTGTGGACAAGATGATTATCTGGATGGGGATATGGCGGCTAGGTGCCGTTGTCTGCCCACTCAAC
>CAYZMI010000149.1:1822-4369 GCA_964479475.1 uncultured Rhodospirillaceae bacterium
GATGATTATCTGGATGGGGATATGGCGGCTAGGTGCCGTTGTCTGCCCACTCAACATCGAAATCAATGAAGCGCACATTCGAGAATTACTAAATTCAATTGGCCCAAAGTTGACCCTTTACCATGCCGACATCGATGGCCCATCAATTACCGGCGAAGTAGAATGCGAGCTTGAGTATTTTGAAGGCTGGAAGCCACAAATGGATGGAGACGCAAACAGTAAAAATTTGTTTAACCGGGTAGCAGCTCTCCAACCGGGAACCGAGATTGAGGAAGAAAATAGACCGGAAGACATGTCATGCATATTCTGTACATCGGGCACGACCTCGCGACCCAAATGTGTCGTATACAATCACATGGCTTATTGGCTTAATGGATTAAATACAATCGATTTTCTCGGACTGAATGAAAACGACAGAACACTCGAATACCGCTCCTTCGGGTGGAATTCCGCTCAAGTGCTCAGCTTGATGCCTTGGATCGTAACTGGTTTATCTATGTACATTGCACCGCGATTTTCGCGTAACCAATTTTTCGATTGGATCAGAAACCATGAGCTTACATTTGCCGCCGGGGTACCGACGGTAGTCAATATGTTGCTAAACGAGCCTACCGGTATAAAGGCAAAAGATATCCCAAGCCTTCGTCTTATGACCTGTTCCACCGCGCCCCTTTCCCCAGAACAATGGAAACAATTTGAAAATATGTACGGAGTAACATTACTACAACTCTATGGCATGTCAGAAGCTGGGTGGATTTGTGGTAATCGGCATTATCGGCGTCAAATGGGTACCGTCGGGCCACCAGCTAAACATCAAGAATTTCTAATTGTGGATGGCCATGGTAACGCCTGTATAGATGGTCAAGAGGGAGAAGTTACTGTTGGAGGTCCTCAAACATGCATCGCCGTGATATCTCCGGATGGGGAATGGGAAGACCATGCAGAATTACGCATTCCGACAGGCGATCTAGCGGTAAAGGACGATCAAGGGTTCGTCAGGGTCACCGGGCGAACAAAAGATCTTATAATTCGGGGCGGTGTGAACATTGCACCGCTCGAAATTGATCATGCGCTGATGACTCATTCGAAAATTAGTGAAGCCGCAGCTATCGGTGTACCCGACGAAATATACGGTGAAGAAATTGTGTGCTACGTCGTCCCAAAACCCGGAGAATTAATTACCGAAAATGAAGTGCTCGAGCATTGCAAACAAGCGTTGCCTACCTTCAAGACCCCTAAAAAGGCGCACATTGTCCAGGAATTACCCAAATCGGATCGGGGCAAAATCCTACGTGATAATCTCAAGGATTTGTGGGCGGCGGAAAATTCGTCATAACACCTAGAAATCGTCATTTGTCCGGAAATATACTGCGTTCTAACGAAATGTAACTATAAATTTAGACCAAATTAGATGATAAACAGAGACTGATTTGCCATTGAATAAACAAAGCTACCCTCAGCAAACCAAGTTAATACTTGAATTTCAAATCAGAGCTAAACCCATTAGGCAAAGTTAGTTGACGTTCGGAACAAAAAAGACTTGCCCTGGATAAATCAAATCTGGATCTCTGATCTGTTGCCGATTAGCAGCATAAATTACGCTATATTGAATTCCGGCGCCATAAATTCGCCGAGCAATCCGCCATAGGCTATTACCGGGTTCAACCATAGTAATTGCATCAGAAGGGGCTGCATTTACGGGTTTGGACCGTGCAAACTGAATTTCCGCCCGACCAATCACTGCACCGTCCAAACTTACATGATCGACGCGAAGTGTGTATATGCCTGGCGCCAGAGCGCCACCAGGAACAACACGCCAACGACCCTCCAGGTCAGCGCCGCCGGAAGCTGCAATCCTATTATCTATATAAACATTTAAACGGGATTTTGGAGAGGCACGGCCACTTATAGTTACATTACCCTCTTCGTCGTAATCAACTACATCGATCGATACCGGAATGACCTGCAAATTACTTTTGGTCGCAGAACTAGATGAATGTTCGGACCCAACGCGATCCTTATCGCGCCTGGCCTCGTTGGGCTTTTGAACTACTATGGAGCCGCCTTTTCCTTGTCGCGGCACCAAAACCGCTAGGGCTCCCCCGATGTTTTTTTGAATAGGTTTAATTTTGGTCCTATCCGGAACAAAGATCACTAAGTTTTTATCGGATTTGCTAATTGGTTGATTATCCGAATTAGCCTCTAAAGTGAGCTCCCGACTACCCTCCGACAATGGTTGATCAGGAATAACGACCCATTCCCCACGTGCGTTTGCTCTGGCCTTTCCAACTTCCTTATTCCCGTCTTTTACAGTGACAGTCGCATTTGGAGTTGCTCGGCCAGCCATGACAGCATTTCCACGGGGGTTAACACGCACGATGTCGAACGTTGGTCCGCGTGCACCCTTTGATTTAGCTATTGCCTTGGCATCAGACGCTATCGGTTTTTTTTCAACCAATACTAGCTGTGCGTCTTTATGTGCAGCGGAGGCCGGCAGTGACGTATTGGCGGCATCGGAGGTATTGGGTTTCTCTGCTACACCGGTAT
>CAYZMI010000150.1:0-4365 GCA_964479475.1 uncultured Rhodospirillaceae bacterium
GTTTCGCTCCCATCTCTCAAAGATTGCGTGCGACGTAGCGGATAGTATACCAAGCGGACGCAAGCAAGATGCGATCCAGCAAGCACGGATTTTATCGGAAATATTGTGCGACAGGCACAAATATAGTGGCGACACCGCAACCTACGACGATCCGCAAAATGCCAACCTGATCAGCGTCATTGAACGTCGTAAAGGCCTGCCGGTCGCGCTGGCGATTTTATACATCCACGCTGCTCATCAGCAAGGATGGGCGGCAACAGGAATTAATTTTCCTGGCCATTTTCTAATTCGGCTTG
This sequence comes from uncultured Rhodospirillaceae bacterium, assembly GCA_964479475.1. GTDB lineage: Bacteria > Pseudomonadota > Alphaproteobacteria > MPNO01 > UBA2964 > JAQBTY01. Next base: position 297 of record CAYZMI010000150.1, read on the forward strand.
AGTACAATGGCAGGCAGGTAATTGTTGATCCCTTCAATGGTGGTATACAGCTAAGCGTTGCGGATTTAATCGATTTGCTAAAGCAATTGGCGGGGGCGGATGCGGTTCTAAGGTCCGAATATTACGAGCCACTGACCAACAGACAAGTTCTCATTCGCTTGCTGAATAATATTAAAATTCGAGCTGACACCATGGGTGATCAGGATCGTGTGCTTCAAATACTTCATCGCATGACGCTAGTTGCGCCGGATAATCTAGGTCTGATGCGTGAAAGCGGAATTTGTTATGCAAAAAACGGTAATATGCGGCGAGCCATTGAATTATTTGAAAATTTTCTCTTGCAATGCAATAGCAACGAGGCGCGGCGTGACGTCCAAGTACTATTGCAACATGTGCGCACTAAGCTTAACTAGTGAAGCAATTCAATTTACACCGTTAGACGAAAGCGAATTCCATGGGCCTGGACGTAGCAATTCAGATGGACCCAATTGAATCCATCGACATCAACGCAGATAGTACGTTCATGATGGCGCTAGAAGCGCAGGCTAGAGGTCACGTGTTGTTTCATTACTTGCCCTCAGCACTATTGTTTCGAGATGGGCGGCTTTATGCGAAGGGACGGCGTCTTGAGGTGCGCCACAAACAGGGTGATCATTTTACCTTTGGTAATACTCAAACCGTCGATTTATCGACCCTAGATATCGTTCTGATGCGGCAAGACCCGCCATTTGACATGGCTTATATCACAGCGACCCATCTGCTCGAACATATTCATCCCACAACTTTAGTGGTAAACGATCCGAAACATGTACGAAATTCACCGGAGAAATTGTTTATCACTCATTTCGAGGGGGTCTTACCTCCCACACTGATCACCTGCGACCGCGATGAAATCCTAGCGTTTCGGAAAGAATACAAAGACATAATTGTTAAACCATTATTTGGAAATGGCGGCGTCGACGTTTTTCATCTTTCTCCAACGGACGAAAATCTTGGAGCACTCTTGGATATGTTCGCCGAAAAATATCGGGAGCCCATCATCATCCAGCGTTATGTTCCAGAGGTTAGGCAGGGGGACAAACGTATTATCCTAGTCGACGGCAAGCCGATAGGTGCGGTGTCGCGTATTCCGGTGAAAGGAGATGCGAGGGCCAATTTTCATGCGGGCGGCGGAGCGCAGAAAACAATACTAACCAATAGAGAACACGAAATTTGCGAAGCCATTGGTCCTGCCCTATCTGAGCGAGGATTGATATTTGTGGGAATCGATGTAATCGGCGACTATTTGACAGAAATTAACGTTACTTCTCCAACCGGTATTCAGGAAATTAACCGGCTAGATAATATTAGTATTGAAACACACATTTGGGACGCGATTGAGGATAGGTATGCTTCTCGGGAAAAAACTAGCATTTAAACTAAATACACCAGACTATCGCATTATTTGGATATTTAGAATTGTTAATCCCTGTTATACTATATAAAATAAAGTGTTGGCCCCTAAGATGTTGACCCAGTGTAGTGTTCAAAAACAGACCCATTCCCGAATTTTATTAAAACTATGTTATTCGGAAAAACTTATCACCGTTAGGTTTGGTGTTCCCCATTTAGTGTATTAACTTTTATTTGGATTAAGATATAAAGGGAGATCCGCAATGGACCTTCGCGCGCGGATTGGTTACACCTCGGTCGCATATGTAACCGAAATTTTTCCAAAAGTATTTTATGATATTGTCCCTGACGGCGTACTATTGCAGTTCCTAACTCAGCAAGTCATCTCCCATGAGAATCGTAATATGAAGCGCATCCACGATGATGCTAAAGCAGCTGCGGCCTCCTTTGCCCGCGCCGGCGCTGACATGGTAATTCTGGGGGGCGTGCCCACGAACTTATCACGCGGACGCCGAGCTCTCGACGAAACGCTTCGGTCCATTTCGGAAGAAATTGGCGTGCCGGTAAGTTCATCCGCCACAGCCCAGTCCAATGCGCTCGCCACGTTAGGCGCAAAAAGAGTTGGCGTGGTGCACCCATCCAATACCGAACGGGATGGCAAACACGCAGATCAATTGAGAGATGATGAATTGGAGGCCATGGGTGTCAAAGCTGCCGGCACCTCGCCCGAAGATTACAATCGCATACCGCCCGCTTCAGCATTAAATTTAGGCCGTTCACTATTAAAGGAGCGGCCGGAAATTGACACGCTGCTATATTCTTGCCCCCACTGGATGGTTACTCACGCGATAGAGCCCCTGGAACAAGAGTTTGGGGTTAACGTGGTGACTTCACTTCAAGCCATTTGTTGGGAAGGGATGCGCAAATGTGGCATCTTAGACAGTATTGAGGGCTACGGTAAACTTTTGAGGGAACATTAATTACAAATTACAGCCAATCCGTAGCAGCCGCCATCACAGAAATTTGAGAAATGTCTCGTGCTTGCCCCGCTTGGGTTTGGCGTTAGTTTAACGCTTATAGTTACCGTCAGGTGGCAAATCACCACCCTCGAGCATGGGACCTAGCGGACGGCCGCCAAGTATATGTATATGGAGATGAAATACCTCCTGATGCGCATTAAGGCCGTGGTTCGCCAATATGCGATATCCGCCGTCGACAAGGCCTAGAACGCGCGCGGTTTCACCCACAGCATGCCACAAACCAGCAATCTCCTCAGGACTAGCAATTTGAACAAAATCATCCATGGAAACGTATTGTCCCTTCGGAATAACCAATACATGGACTGGGGCCTGCGGATTGATATCATGGAAAGCTAGGGCAAATTCGGTTTCGTGGACCATGTCATAAGGCAAATCACCCCGTAATATCCGGGCAAAGATATTATTGTCATCATAAGAAGCTATAGTAGTCACCAGTTTTTCATTCTGCCAAAGTTTTGATTATGTAATAATTTAATCACGTCTGGCTTTTTCAGCAAAACCCGTCGTACCCTGCCGCCGTTCGAGCTCAGCCCACACCTCGCCAGGGGATATACCAGAGGCCGCCCACAGCACAAGCAAATGATATAAAAGATCAGCACTCTCCCGAACGGTGCTTTCAGAATCGCCCAGTGCTCCAGCAATCACCGTTTCCACGGCTTCTTCGCCAACTTTTTGTGCAATTTTAGGCAATCCATCGGCAAAAAGACTTGCTGTATAGGACTTCTCTGCATCCGCGCCTTTGCGCCCCTCGATAACAGCGTAAAGCCGAGTTAGCACATCATCTTGGGCTGTTGGGTCACTCATCGGTGGGGTCCCATCGGTAAACCGAGCAATACGGCGGACTTAACAGATTAGTTAGTTCCTGTCACCCGATAGGGCGAACCCCAATCCCAGAGGCCGCCATGTAACCCTTTGCTTCGGCGATGGTGTATTCGCCGAAATGAAAGATGGATGCAGCCAATACCGCAGTGGCATGCCCATCACGCACCCCTTCGACCAAATGATCAAGGGTGCCCACACCACCGGAAGCAATGACGGGGATACGCACTGTATCAGCGACGGCCCGCGTTAGCGCTACATCGAAGCCTTTTCGGGTTCCGTCCCTATCCATCGAAGTTAGTAATAGCTCTCCCGCACCTAAGGCCCCCATTCGCTCTGCCCAAGCCAGCGCGTCAATTCCAGCGGGCTGTCGGCCGCCGTGCGTAAATATTTCCCATTTATCGTGCCCGACGGACTTAGCGTCGATTGCGACTACAATACACTGAGCGCCGAATTTTTCCGATGCCTCCCCAACAAATTCTGGGGTTTTCACGGCGGCCGTATTAATTGACACTTTATCTGCGCCCGCCGATAGCAGCTTGCGAATGTCCTCAACAGTACGCACACCACCCCCTACAGTCAGCGGCATAAAACATTGTTCGGCAGTGTGTGAAACCACGTCGAACAAGGTGTCACGATTTTCGTGAGATGCAGTAATATCCAAAAAACATAGCTCGTCGGCACCAGCCCGATCGTAAATTTTTGCTTGCTCCACAGGATCACCTGCATCAATCAAATCAACAAAATTGACCCCTTTAACAGTGCGTCCATCTTTTACATCGAGACAGGGAATAACACGCATCTTAAGCATAGAACTA
>CAYZMI010000151.1:0-4097 GCA_964479475.1 uncultured Rhodospirillaceae bacterium
ACCAACATATCTAATAGTGCGATACCGCTGCCTGTTTCCGTGCGCGGCGTCAACCCAGCGCCACCAAACGCACTGACCGCCAAGTCTGTTACAGAAGTGTAAGTGAATTGACCCGCTGTCCAGAGGTTCCTGAGCGCCCAGCCAACTATCACCAGAAATGTGGCTCCGGCAACCACCAACGGTGGCCCCGGCGGTAAAACAGGGGTTGCGTCATGCTTGACACGATTGTGGAGGCATGCAAATCCAGAAAATGCTGCGAGCCAGAGTGGCATAGCGATCAGATCTGGCCTTGTAAGTGCGGCGAGGCCGAACACTAGTCCGGCACCAAATATCGGCCCAGCGCGCGCCGTCAGGCGACCCATCCCCTCCATCAGGAAAACTGCGCCAGTGAACACCAATAAAGCAAATAGGAAATCGCTGTGGATCGCCGCCGGATAGTGTGTCCAGATTATGTTGCAGGATAGTAGCAACGCAAACCAAACCGCTGCTCGATGTCCGTGACGCCGGGCGATCCAACGACATATGACAAACATCCATAGATGCACGAAGGCGAGCTGCGTCATTGACACGACGAAGTAACGGAATTCAGGTGTGATAGCCTGAAAGGGCAACAGAAAAATTGGATAGACCGGTAAGCGGAAGATTTCGGATGTGGCGATTGCCCCATCCCGCGTGAAAACCCCAGTATAGTAGAGGTTTCGTGCAATTATCGAATATTCGGTGCCATCGCCGTAATGAAAGACGTCTGGATTGCCAACTAGCAGCGCCACCACTAGCAACGTCTTAGCGACGAAGAATACGATGATGGTTATCCCGTAACCCGACATGAAGAACCCTTAACATGCGTATCCCGCTTTTCAGGGCGGGCTGGGAACAGTATACCCGAGTCTTCGGCGTAGTGGAGATCAACTCGCATAGCGGATAGCCCGACGGCGAAACAACTAACTTAGAGGCGACGAATGGCCACTATAATCGTAACTGGCGGATGTGGATTCATTGGTTCAGCACTAGTCCGGCGACTACTCGGTATCGGCCACCGGGTTATAAATCTCGATCTGCTAACTTATGCCGGAAATCTCGATAACCTCACCGGGATCGTGGAGGGTGAAAATTATAGGTTTGTTCATGGGGACATTAGTGATCGCGCGCTAGTCACTAAGTTGTTGGCAGAGGAACACGCTGAGGTGGTCATCAATGTGGCTAGCGAAACCCATGTTGACCGGTCCATCGATTGCCCCACCGCCTTTGTGCGTAACAACATTGTGGGAGTTTTCGAATTGCTGGAAGCAATCCGTTCATACACGATGGTCGCATCGGAAATACGCTTCATACAGGTCTCGACGGATGAGGTGTATGGCTCGGTCATTGGCCGCAAGAGTGTAGAAGGTGATCCTTACACCCCTAATTCTCCCTACGCCGCGTCGAAAGCAGCCGCCGATCACTTGGTGCGCGCCTACCACATTACTTACGGGCTACATACAGTGGTTACTAATGGAGCGAACACCTATGGCCCCCGCCAATTTCCAGAAAAGCTAATACCGCTTCACATCCTAAATGCGGTTGAGGGAAGACCACTTCCGATCTATGGCAACGGGCTGAACGAACGAGACTGGCTGTTCGTGGACGACCACGCTAACGGCATAATTTGCGCGATGGAGGCTGGAGCGCCAGGAGAGCAATACCATCTCGGCGGGACAACGCAATTAGCGAACCACGACTTAGTCGCTCGTCTATGTACTATGATGGATAAGCAACGACCGCGCCCGGAGGGTGGGTCTTATTCAGCTTTAATCGAATTTGTAGACGACCGGCCAGGCCACGACCTGCGTTATGCACTTGATAGTGGAAAAGCACTGCAGGAATTGGACTGGATACCGCGGATAGCACTCGACGACGGATTGAGTAAAACCGTGCGCTGGTATTTGGAAAATCGGGATTGGGTGACCGGGATCGATAAGAAACATTACAACCGGGGCCGGCAAGGACTCGGCAATTATTCTAGTAGTGCGCGTAAGTAATCGCCGTAGCTACTATCGCCCGCATCCACCGCGCAGGCAGCTAGCGCATTTTGGTCGATATAGCCTTTTAGGAACGCAATCTCCTCAACGCAGGCGATCTTCAACCCCTGTCGTTCCTCGATGGCATGGACGAAGGCACCCGCCTGCATCAGACTTTCATGCGTACCAGTATCTAACCAAGCGTAGCCACGGCCTAGTTGAACCACGTTCAGCGTTCCATCGACTAGGTAGTGGCGGATCAGATCCGTTATTTCGAGCTCGCCACGCGGCGACGGCGTGAGCCCCGCGGCAGTGTCACTGGCTTGTCCGTCGAATACATAGAGGCCGGTAATGGCGAAGCGTGATTTCGGCGTTGTTGGCTTTTCTTCTATTGAATTAGGCCGCCCGTCAGCGTCGAACCCGACAACACCATAACTTTGCGGGTTGCGAACTGGATAAGCGAAGATGTCCGATCCACTAGTATTCTCCATTACGCCGGTCACCAATTCCTGCAACCCATGGCCGTAGAACAAGTTGTCTCCAAGAACCAACATAGAGCGTTGGCCTCCTACAAAGTCACGGCCCAAGATGTAAGCCTCAGCTATGCCATTCGGCGCAGGCTGAGCGATATATGAAAAGTTAAGCCCCCACTGGCTACCATCTCCAAGTTGGGCGCGGTACAGCGCTTCATCATTTGGCCGAGTGATGATCAGGATATCCCGTATACCCGCCAGCATCAGCACTGACAGCGGATAATAAATCATCGGCTTGTCGTAGACAGGTAACAACTGCTTATTAACCGCGCAGGTGGCGGGGTATAGCCGGGTGCCCAACCCGCCGGCCAGTATAATGCCTCTCATTAGTCACTCCCGAATTTCGGTTTAATCCTGCCAATAGTGACCATAGCGCAGACGCAGCGCTCCACAAACGAATCAGCAACATAGTTTTGGGGACATAGATTGGATGCTATTCTTACCAGTCGAAGAAGGGGACGGGGAATGAAGTTCGAACAGATGGGACTGGACGGCGTGGTATTGGTGAAGTTTGACGTGTCGGCGGACGACCGCGGTTGGTTTTTTGAATCATATAACGGCCGTGCTTTTGCTGAAACCGGGATTGATGCGTCGTTCGTACAGGACAATCAGGCGCAGTCGGAGGCGGGCGTAGTACGCGGACTACATTTCCAACAGCCAAATTCGCAGGGCAAGCTAGTTAGCGTAATCACCGGGGCAATCTATGACGTGGCAGTCGATATTCGCCGTTCTTCGGCGAATTTCGGCAAGTGGATTGGCGTGGAGTTGTCAGCAAGCACTCAGCAGGCACTATGGGTGCCTCCAGGCTTCGCACATGGCTACCAAGCGCTCGGCGAGGGGGCCTCCGTGTTATACAAGGTAACAAATTTTTGGTCTCCGGCGGATGAACACACGATTTGTTGGGATGACCCCGCACTTAGTATAAGCTGGCCACTACCCTGCACCTCAATTTCGGCGAAAGATCAAACAGCGAAGACACTTGCAGACCAATCAACGCTGCCCCCATGAACATTCTACTCTTAGGCGCCGAGGGCCAACTCGGCCGCGCACTTATCCCCTCCCTGTCTAACATCGGCGAAGTATCCACTCCTGCACGTAGCGTTTTAGATATTTGTGACAGCAGCGCATTGCATCAGGCGGTGGCCGATATTGCACCTGACTTAATAATCAACGCTGCCGCCTTTACCGACGTGGACAGGGCAGAAGAAGAGGAAGAGGAGGCCTTCCGCGTCAACGCTAAGGCATTAGAACCACTTGTAATTGCTGCACAAGCTGTTGGGGCAGGAATTCTGCATTATTCGACCGATTATGTGTTTCAAGGTGATGCAGTGCAGCCCTACTGCGAAGATGACCCGACTATACCGCTCAACACCTACGGCCGCAGCAAACTTGCAGGAGAAGAGCTCTTGCTCACCTCCGACGTTTCCGTGGTGGTGGCACGCCTTTGTTGGATTTATGCGGCGGATGGCATGGAGAGCTTTCTGCACACAATGCTGCGGTTGTTTGTAAAGCGAGACACTGTTTCAGTAGTGGATGATCAGATTGGCACACCCAACTCAGCAGAGGC
>CAYZMI010000152.1:0-4052 GCA_964479475.1 uncultured Rhodospirillaceae bacterium
GCATAGCTTGAGCCACCAAGGGTCAGACTGACCGTCTTGAGGCGCGGGTAAGACGCCTAAAGTTGCGTCCCCCTTGGCAACCGAATTCAACACTGCGCGCGCAGATTTGTGCGGTGTCATAGTTGTTTTCGTGCCAAAGTGATCGCGGGCGATATCCCAACAACCAGATCCACCTGTGTCCCAAACAGCCACAGAAAACGGCCCCTGCATCCCAACAAAAGCAGATATGAGCTCGCGCCATATGCGAACTACTATATCAAGGGGAAGTGAACCACTGTGACGCGCCGCAAGCCGCCTTAAAATTTCTGCCTCGCGCCCGGGGTGAAATACGACTAAACCATCCCCTTCCTTGACTTGCTTGATATGTTCGACGAGAGATGCCCGGCGCATCAACAAATCGTGCAAGGCGTCGTCAATCTCGTCTATTTCTCGGCGCAGTTCCAAAAGGTTGTTATTATTACCGGTCATAACAAATCTCTTACTTGAGGCGACGGGAACGCCAAGGGGTATTTGCTTGTTTGTTCCGGCCCCAAAAGGGCGGTTATATCTAGATCTTGCAGAAACCAAAAGCAAAGAAAACATTGAAAAATTACGCTAGCCGACCTAGCTAACATAGTTTGAAAGGGTTTTGCGAAAGAAAGTCGCATAGAATGAGTTCATTGAATTTCTCTTTATCCGATATTGCCAATGGTGCTCTACCAGGTTTTCAGGTGGAGTTGGGTTCTGACCAGCCGCTCATGCTTGATTGTGGTATTAAGCTCGGTCCGTTTACCGTCGCTTATCAAACTTACGGTCAACTAAATGCGGACCGCTCCAACGCAGTTTTAATTTGCCACGCCCTGACAGGCGATCAATTTGTCGCCGATCAACATCCGGTTACCGGCCGCAGTGGTTGGTGGAATATCATGGTCGGCCCGGGAAAAGTTATTGATACTAATCGATTTTTCGTGATTTGTTCTAATGTTCTCGGGGGCTGCATGGGTACGACGGGACCGGCCTCAACCGATCCTGAAACGCAAAAACCTTACGGACTAAATTTTCCTGTGATTACCATCGGTGATATGGTGCGAGCCCAATCCGCACTGATCGATCATCTTAACATCGAACAGCTTTTCTGCGTCATTGGTGGATCGATGGGAGGAATGCAGGTGTTGGAATGGGCCGCAAAGTTCGGTGACCGAGTATTTTCCGCCATCCCTGTCGCCGCTGCCCCCCGGCATTCGGCTCAAAATATAGCGTTTCACGAGGTTGGCAGACAAGCGATCATGGCTGATCCGGATTGGTGTCAAGGAGACTATCTAATTCAAGGCACGCGGCCACATCGCGGATTAGCAGTGGCGCGCATGGAAGCTCATATTACCTATCTCTCAGAAGCAGCATTACATCGCAAGTTTGGGCGCCGTTTGCAAGAACGAGACGCTATTACTTACGGGTTCGACGCTGATTTTGAAGTTGAATCTTATTTACGCCATCAGGGGAGCTCATTTGTCGATCGCTTCGATCCCAACGCCTATCTCTACATAACGCGCGCAATGGATTATTTCGATATGGCAAGCGAACAAGATGGTGTCCTCGCGAATGCCTTTCTCGACACTAAAGTTCGCTATTGCGTGGTTTCATTTTCGAGTGATTGGCTTTACCCGACGTCAGAAAGCCGGACCGTGGTGCATGCCTTGAACGCCGTTGCAGCTAACGTGAGTTTCATTGAAATACAGACTGACAAGGGTCACGACGCATTTTTGTTGGACGAACCGGAACTTCATAAAACTCTAACGGGTTTCATCGACGGTGCTGCGCGTCATCGAGGGTTGCTGTAATGCCTCTCAATTCGGAAATCGACGAAAATTTAGTAAATCAGCCGACGACCCTTGAGGAGCTTCGGCTCGATCTCCGACTAATCGCCGATATGATCAAACCGGGCAGTCGAGTACTTGATGTTGGCTGCGGCGACGGCGCCTTACTGGCCTATTTAACAGCACAGAAAAATGTTGACGGAAGAGGGATTGAAATCAGCCAAAACGGGGTAAACGCCTGTGTCTCACATGGCCTATCAGTCATTCAAGGGGACGCCGATACCGACCTCACGAACTACCCAAACAATGCTTTTGACTACGTCGTCCTTGGACAGACCTTGCAAGCCACACGCCAACCCCGCGTCGTGCTGGAGGACCTTGTAAGAATTGGACGTTACGCCGTGGTGTCTTTCATAAATTTTGGCTATTGGCGAACGCGCCTTTCTTTATTGCTGCGTGGTCGCGTTCCAGTAAAAACTGGATCGGTGTACGGTTGGTATGATAGCCCCGACATTCATTTGTGCACCATATTAGACTTTGTCAGCCTGTGCCGGTCTCTAGGGCTGACCGTCGAAAAAGGATTATCGGTTGGCCGAAACAACAGTGTTCAACTAGTTCAGTCAGCCTGGCATTTAGCAAATTTGCGGGGTGACCAAGCAATATTTTTACTACGTCGTGGCTAGCGATCTTCCAAGATTATTCTTGTTACAGGGTCCGGTTAGCCCGCGGCTCTGGGGACACGTATCGGCGGCGACTTAGCCGCGTGGACTCCGGTGCTGCAGCATAAATCTCCTTTCCGGCTTCGATCATCAACACACCGGAGAAGGTAGGAAACCATCGAGTTCCAATATTTTCCCACGCAGCGGAAGAAGCGAGAACCATTCGCGATCTACTGGGTGGAACGAAAAGCAGGGATTGAACCCGTAAGGGCCGAAACAACGTATCCTGCAAGAGATGATTAAGCTGTCTTGGCGTATACGGGGAACCGTGCCCAAACGGTGTGCGGTCGAGTCGGGCCCAAATTCCACGTCGGTTTGGTACAATTACCAAGAGTCGGCCACCCTCCGACAGGATACGCCAAATCTCACGCAACATAGGCCTTAGTTGCTCGCTACATTCGAGCCCATGCACCAACAGGACCCTATCGACCGAGACGTCAGGTAGTGGAATTTCGGTATCGTCACACAGGGCGACTGAACTGAACCCATCCGAAGGCCAGTGCAATACACCTTGTTGCGCCGGCATCGCGGCGATAACGCGCTGAGCCTCTTCTCGGAACGGTAGTAAGTAGGGTACCGCATACCCAAAACCGAGGACGTTGAGGCCAGCAACATTTTGCCACGTTGCACGAATTCTTCGGCGTATAGTGCGCTGGGCTATTTGACCCAGGCTAGACCGATAGAAATCTCGAAGATCAAGCGCGTCGTTCCACATTTTATTAGTTTAACAGATTTAGACCGGTTGGCTCTTCTTCGTTGCTTTGCTACCTTCTAATATCGAATCAAATTAGCGAAAGAGGCAACCCGCAATGTCAACGCTTCAGATTGAACAAATCCCAACCCGCACTGATAACTATGTATATTTGCTGAAGGAGTCAGGCCAAGGCAGGGTCGGCGTTGTAGATCCTTCCGACGCGCAACCGGTTATTGAAGCTCTTGACCGGCTGGGTTGGCAACTCACCGATATAATCAATACCCATCATCACAATGACCATACGGGTGGGAATTTGGAACTGAAGGAAAAATACCGTTGCACCGTGACAGGACCACTTGCCGACCACGACCGAATTGCAGGCATCGACGTGGATGTGGGTGACGGCGACACATTTATGCTAGGGGATGCAGAAGCGAAAGTATTTGACACACCTGGTCACACACGCGGCCATATCGCTTACTGGTTTATAGAAAGCCAGGCGCTATTTTGCGGCGATACACTGTTTGCGCTGGGGTGCGGACGAACTTTCGAAGGTACCGCCGATCAAATGTGGAATTCCCTTTCTAAGCTTCGATCGCTGCCGAATGAAACCAGCGTCTATTGCGCCCATGAATATACCCAGGCCAATGCAAAATTTGCCATCACTATCGAAAGTGGAAATCAAGAACTGTTGGACTATGCCAGCCGCATCGATGCCATGCGGGCCGAGGGAAAACGTACCGTGCCTTCAAACCTTGGATTAGAAAAAGCTACCAACCCATTCCTACGCGCAGATCTGCCAACGGTGGGCGACGCAGTAGGCCTTTCTGCCGACGACCCCGTAGC
>CAYZMI010000153.1:0-4031 GCA_964479475.1 uncultured Rhodospirillaceae bacterium
GTGGAAGTCATGTTTTTAGGAATGAACATGAAGTACAAGCCCTGGGATAATAAGAAGGTCCGTCAGGCCGTTGCATACTCGATTAATCGTAAAGCTATTGTCAATTCCATCTTTCAGGGTGGCGCCTCGATATTGCATGGCCCTGTAGGTCCCGGCCAATACGGCTATAGCCCTGATGTAACACCTAAGTATAGCTATAACCCCGCAAAGGCTAAGCAACTTCTTAAAGAAGCGGGCTATCCCAATGGTTTGGCGATTGATTTTTATACGGCCAATGGTCGTTACATTAACGATCGGCAAAGCTCACAGGCCATCGTACCCATGCTCGAGGCTGTTGGTTTCAAGGTAAAATTCCATACGCCTGAATATTCCACCCAATGGCCCATGGTACGAAAAGGAAAACGGTCCTTTTATTATCAGGGACGTGGTTCTGTGGTCGACCCCAGCGCCGCCGTTGCGCAGTATTTCAAAACGGGTGTTGCTCCGCGGATCATGTATTCCAATCCGGAGCTCGATGCTACTCTGGATGCCGAGTTCCAAGAATTCGATCCGCCAAAGCGGAAAAAACTTCTTCTGAAGGCCTTCAACATAATTCAGGACGAAGTGCCAGCTTTCTTCCTTTGGCGTATCAATCAGTATTATGGCATTTCTAAGAAGATCGACTTTACACCAACTTCAACAGATCGAATTTTCGGTTTCGATATTACCTTGAAGTAAGTCTAGTCTTTCTTGCGTAATTAAGAAGGCCCGCCCCTTTAAAGGGCGGGCCTAATTATTATGGCATAAGTCTGTAAATTGAGGATGAAGGCATAAAAGAGGAGCGGGGAAGTAACTTCACCCGCTCCAATAACAACTTGTTTAGATATTAGGTGCCGCTTTTTTTCGACTTCCATATATCAATCTGGTTCATAAGCCAGTCTTGGACTTCCTTATTATCATTTATTGCCCACCGCAAACGGTCCGCAACCGTCTTACCGTCTACAAACTCTGGTTTAAAACCAAGCGACTTCTTAGCATCATTTAGATAGGTTTCATCTTTAGCGAGTTTTGCATAAGCCGCCCGCATAGCGTCGACAGCAGCCTTTGGTGACCCCGGTGCCAAGCAAGTATTACGCACCATCATACCCTGCAGAGTTTGGATCCAGCGGATAGCTTCCCAAATCTTACCAGACGGCATTTTACCGTACTTTGACTTATATAGTTCGGATAGTGTTGGTATTGAAGGGTCTAGGTCATTGTATCGTGAAACTGATCCATCTGCATGGAAACGATCGTAGTGATAGATGGGAATAACAATGCCTGGTTTTACCATATTAGGTATAATTGTTTTAAACCAAGCGGCTCGAGAATCACCAAACGCTTGAACCTCATTTTGTAGCAGAGCTGTCCGAGACTTTGTTGTTCCTCTAAAACCTGTTACGGGTTTGTGTTTTACACCTAAAAGCGCAAAAGATAGTCTTTCTCGCATATCTTTTGTGCCGGTTACTCGAAAACCCGCAACCTTAAAATGATTTGGATCTTTGATTTTCCAAATATCAGAGGGCTTTTTCAGACCTGGTTTTGTATCTGTCCGGGCATATATGATCGAGGTCCCGCCGACCCCGGCTATCCAATTCATTTTAGTAAGGTCAACTCGAAGACCTTTATCTCTAATCATGGCGTAGTTATAGCCACCAGAGAAATTAGTAACCATTAATCCGTTTGGTTTAGCGACTTCACCCATATAATTTATGGCTTTCAGGCCTCCAGCGCCTGGGTAGTTTTTAAAAATTATTTTTGGGTTGCCGTCAATCAGGCGGGGCAAGTGACGTCCAATAACCCTGCCAGATCGGTCAGCGCCGCCTCCTGGGTTGTAATTGATAAGCATTGTTATCTTTTTGCCCTTGTAATAGGGCTTAGCCATCACCGCATGGTTTGCCAATAGTATTAGGCAAGATGCTAGAGATGTAAGAACAAATTTAAGCGATTTCATCGTAGCCTCCCATTTACTTTTGCAGAATTTTTCATTTCTGCCGTTGGTTAAGTTCCAAATTCAAATATTGATGGATACCACATGACCGATATTAAATGGTCAAAGACAAGTTCTAGGATAACAAGCGCACCTACTGTTTGCACCGTAGCCATCCACCAAGGCTCCCGTGCCCACAGAAAAAGAAAAAGAAATACAAACGCACATAGGGTAATTTTTTGTCCAATAAATAGTGTTGAGATGATCATCATTAAAATGATCAGAAACATATACGCTGATTTTTTGTAAAATTCCCGTTGTCCATTTACCGGTTCTAATGTTTCCCCGGCACTTACCTTTACGGTTTTAAAATCGGAATATATTGCGGGGAAAATTAATAATAATGCAGGAATGCATATGGCAATCGGAAAGAAAGCGGCGTCGTATGTAAAATTAGTGGCTTCCGCTAAACAATATATAAATATAATTGCGCCAATAAGGCCCAGAGAAAGTGATACTTTAGGACTTTCTTTCTCCACACCAAGATCGGCTTGAATTTCTACGTTAGACTTTTTTCGCTTTCCGATACCTATTATCGACCCAATAAAAATCGCCAATGATAAAACAGCAAGGACAACAACAATAGGTCGATAGAGCCATGCCATACCATGTGTTTGATAAGAGACATCAATTGCATTTTCCATAATTGGGCCGAGTACAAACCCCAAAATCATGGGTGGGCGCGGCCAGCCACCAATTTTCATGAAGTAGCCGATCAATCCGAACAATAGTAACATGTACCAGTTACTTATGGCCTGATTGCCCATCCAGGCACCCATCATGACAAAAAACAGGATACCAGGAACAATTAGCGTCCCCCTTACAAAGGTTAATTTACAAAGTTGATTGCCCCAAACCATTAACAATCCCGCACCAACGACATTGGCTATAACTAATATCCAGATGAGACTAAATGTTATGTCCATCTGACTTTCCAACATTTGTGGGCCCGGCGTAATTCCTTGAATCACGAAGGCACCCAACATAATGGCCATGGCTGCATTTCCGGGTATTCCAAAAGCGACCGTTGGAATAAGAACGCCCCCTTTCATCGCGTTATTAGCGGCCTCAGGTGCAATGACGCCTCTTACGTCTCCCTTACCAAACATAGACTTATCTTTGGCGCTTTGTACTGCATGCCCATAAGCGACCCAGTCAACAATTGATCCGCCAAGTCCCGGCAATACACCGATATACATTCCAAGCAAACATGACCTTAATACCAGCCACCAATTTTCTATGGAATCCTTAACGCCGCGCAACATGCCCCCTTTAACTTGATCTTTTGGTACCCTAGAAATCGGCGCGGCACTCACCGCTAGAGCAATAATCTCGGGCAATGCAAACAAGCCCAACACGACAGGGATCAGGGGAAGTCCCTCGAGCAAGTCGTTCCAACCAAAGTAATAGCGAGCAGAGCCACCCTGTATCGAATAACCAACTGTTGTAACTAGAAGGCCAAATAAGGCTGATAGGACGCCTTTTACGACTGAGCTCCCGCTAAGTGAGCCAACCATTGTCAGCCCAAGTACACCTAGCATTACGTATTCAGGCGACGCAAATGCCATAATAATGGGTTTTACCAAAGGGATAGATACACCAAGTAAAAGAGCTCCTAAAATTCCGCCAAACGCAGATACTGAAAATGCAGCTCCAAAAGCCCTGGATGCTTCTCCACGCATCGCCATCGGATAACCGTCAAGGATAGTGGCCTGGGATGCGCCAGTGCCGGGGACACCTAGAAGAACCGACGCTAAAGTATCGCTTGTTGTTGTGATGGCATACATTCCAAGGAGAAAACAGAATGCTGATGCGCCTGCGTCCATGTCGTATGTAAATGGAAGCAGTATTGCCAACCCGACGACGCCGCTAAGGCCCGGAGTGGCACCAAAAAATAACCCAACGAATACACCTGCGAAAAGCCAACCTATTGCCGGCCATGCTAGGACAAGTTGAAGACCCTGATATACGTATTCCAATTTATTCCCTGTGAGTATTTTTATTATAAAATTATCAAGGAATA
>CAYZMI010000154.1:0-1905 GCA_964479475.1 uncultured Rhodospirillaceae bacterium
CATTCTGATTGCCCGACTTTGCCATAATCGGCTAAGTCCTTTATAGAATATTAAGTTTCCTAGCCGTTCCATCAAAGCTATGTGGATTGTGTTGGGTGGAATTGTTACAAAACTTATTGAGTCGTACCCAACAAGTGTTGATGAACCGCGAACAACTATTTCCGCCTATTGATCCCTATGAAAGTGGGCGCTTGTCCGTTGACGGCGAGCACCTCATGTATTGGGAACAATCCGGAAATTCCGGAGGAATACCGGTCGTATTTCTTCATGGTGGGCCAGGTGCGGGTGCCACCCCTGTGCATCGTCGGTTTTTCGATCCAACGGCATATAGAATTATTATTTTTGATCAAAGAGGGGCCGGTCGTTCTCAGCCACAAGGAGCGCTTGACGACAACACCACTACCCATCTTGTCCAGGACATAGAAGCTCTTCGCAGTCACTTGGGTGTTGAAAAATGGTTGGTGTTCGGAGGATCCTGGGGTAGCACGTTAGCGTTGGCCTATGGCGAAGCTCATCCCGACCGGTGCTTGGGATTTGTATTGCGCGGCATCTTTCTTGGCCGCCAAATTGAGCTCGATTGGTTTTTGTATGGTATGCGTATCGTGTTTCCCGAAATTTGGGGTCGACTGGTGGAAATACTTGATACCTCTGAACGCGAGGATATTCTCCATGCTTATCATCGGCGTCTCATGAACCCGGACAAATCGGTACACCTGCCTGCCGCTCGAGCATGGAGCGCGTATGAAGGGGCTTGCTCGACATTTCTCCCGTCGCCAGAAACCGTCGCTGCCTTTAGCAGCGATAAATTAGCATACGCGTTGTCTCGGATCGAAACGCACTATTTCGTCAATGATCTTTTTATGGACGATGATGTATTGCTAAGAAATTTAGATCGAATTAGACATCTCCCTGGGATTATTGTGCAGGGCCGCTACGATATGGTCTGTCCTATCAGAACGGCAGATGAATTACACAGGGCCTGGCCCGAGGCTGAGTATGTCATCATTCCAGATGCTGGCCATTCGGCGATGGAGCCAGGAATTCGTGCGGCGCTAGTGAGGGCTACTGAGCGTCTAAAGCAAAAATCATGGTGAAACAGCTGCCACCGATGTATTGAGAGTGCCAGGATACCAACACGGCGTCGCAATTTAAAACTCCTGGTCTACGATTTACTGGAAAGGCGCATGGAATATGGTAAATCGCAAAATCGCAAAATTTGCATTTGTTGGTGCTTCGATAGCAATGTTGTCTGGGCCACAGTCATTTGCTGATACCAGCCCTTATGATGCCAACCAGATCCTAAACAAATTAAATTCGTCAACGCGTGAGCCGAAAGTGGTACGATTTTCGCTTGCTCAAGTAGGTACGCCGGCGGCCCAAATGCACTATCCCGCAATGTCGACTAATTCTCGTTCTTCACCGCCACCCAAACCTAAACGCGAAGACACATTATTCGGGCTATTGGGGTTAGGGTCAGCCGGGAAACAGCCTTCGTCGCGCAAACGAACAATTGATCCAACCCCATCTCAAAACAGATCAATTGCTTCGGTCGCCTCACTGCTGCCCCGAAAGAATGAAGATCCATCGTTTATTACGGTCGGGGGTGGTTGGTTCGATTTTAACGACGATGAACAAGCTGTCGAATTTCGTATTGAATGGCGGGGTGAGAAGGTGATTAAAGCACTCAAGCCTGTATTTGGGTTTATGGGTACAACGGATCAAGCTGCCTATGGCTATGGCGGATTACTAATCGATTTATTTTTTGGACGCCGGTTTGTTCTGACGCCTTCCCTTGCCGCTGGCGTATATTTTGACGGCGACGGCAAGAACCTGGGCTCTGCTTTGGAATTTCGGTCTGGTTTGGAGTTTGGATATCGTTTCAATAATCGGTCACGCTTAAGTATG
>CAYZMI010000154.1:2005-3886 GCA_964479475.1 uncultured Rhodospirillaceae bacterium
ATATTATTGGCAGCAGGTACACGAGGTAGACCCGGCATAGTCATGATATTGCCGCAAACGGCCACAATAAAACCAGCCCCCGCTGCCAATCTGACTTCACGGACATGGACGTCGAACCCTTCCGGTGCACCGCGCACAGCAGGATCTGCAGAGAAACTCATCTGAGTTTTCGCCATGCAAACCGGTAGATTTTTGTAGCCGCGATCTTCGAAGCCCACAATTTGACGGCGCACCGCGTCGGGGGCGCTAACTGAACCAGCGCGGTATATTTTGGTCGCGATAGTTTCGATTTTGTCCCATATAGATATATCGTCTGGGTATAAAAAATTGAAATCATTGGGAGCTTCTGCTTGTTTAACGATAGCGTCGGCCAAGGTCTCCGCACCAGCGCTGCCATCTGCCCAATGTGTACATTCGATCCCTTGGGTGCCAACTCCCTCGCATACTTCCTGCAACAAAGCAATTTCTGCGTCGGTATCCGAAATAAATCTGTTAATCCCGACAACGACTGGCACACCAAAACTCTTGATATTCTCAATGTGGCGTAACAAATTGGCGGTGCCTTTTCGTAGGGCTTCAATATTTTCGTTGCCAAGTGCGTCTTGGGCTACACCTCCATGCATCTTAAGTGCGCGGACCGTAGCAACCAGAACTACCGCGTCGGGTGTTAGACCTGCTGACCGGCACTTAATGTTAAAGAATTTTTCCGCACCAAGATCCGAGCCAAAACCGGCTTCCGTGACCACGTAATCAGCAAGCTTCAATGCGGACTTAGTCGCTGCAACTGAGTTACAACCATGTGCGATGTTGGCAAACGGCCCACCATGTACAAACGCTGGCGTGTGCTCCAATGTTTGCACAAGATTAGGTAAAACCGCTTCTTTTAATAGGACCGTCATCGGTCCTCCTCCGTTAAGGTCGGACGCTGTGATAGGCTTCCGATCTCTAGTCTCCGCTACGATAATATTGTTTATACGGTTCTCCAAATCTCCCAAATCGTTTGCTAAACAGAAAATGGCCATGACTTCGGAGGCGACGGTGATGTCGAAACCTGATTCGCGTGGAAAGCCATTAGCTACGCCACCCAGCGACCCCACTATCGAGCGAAGTGCTCGGTCATTCAAATCCACTACCCGCCGCCATGAAACACGCCGCGCATCTATTTCTAAATCGTTTCCCCAATAAATATGATTGTCGAGTAGAGCCGATAGCAAATTATGTGCCGACGTTATGGCATGAAAATCGCCTGTGAAGTGAAGGTTGATATCCTCCATGGGTACCACTTGAGCGTACCCACCCCCAGCGGCGCCACCTTTGACACCAAAGCATGGTCCAAGGCTGGGCTCGCGCAAGCAAATCATCGTCTGTTTGCCAATACGGTTTAGCGCATCACCCAGACCGACTGTGGTCGTACTTTTTCCTTCGCCAGCGGGTGTCGGAGAAATTCCAGTAACCAGTATAAGTTTGCCGTTGTTCGTGGTAGGTGCCTGTTCAAGGTAACTAGTATCTACTTTGGCTTTTGTAGGACCATAGACACTCACCCGATCGGGCGGGATGCTGAGCGCATCCGCAATCTCATTAATAGGCTTAATAATCGCAGCGCGCGCAATTTCGAGGTCAGATTTAACGTCGGGCATGAGGTCTCCCTTTTTCTCTTCGACGTTGATAACCTATAGATAAAGCTGAGCCAAGTGGGGTTCCAGTTTTACAAGTAAGTTGTGTTAACACTGTGCTAATTATCATCGCCTAAATAGATAAGAAATTTATAATTATTGTAAGCCTTTGTTATTATTTATAAATAACCTCGCTGCGCCCGTAGCTCAGTTGGATAGAGCACAGGATTCCTAATCCTGGGGTCGCAGGTTCGAATCCTGCCGGGCG
>CAYZMI010000155.1:0-3840 GCA_964479475.1 uncultured Rhodospirillaceae bacterium
TCAAGCGCCTCAGATGATGTCAAGCAATTGTCAAAAAACACACTTACTTCAATAATAGCCGCCGAAGCTTGTTATAGGTCTCTGCTGGCATCCTCTTTTTAGCAGCATCCCACGTCGCGTTGTAAACGACGTCGAGATAGGCCTTACCAGCTTTACCCTTTAAATCCACGTGTTTAACACCGGAAGCGAAGACTTTCTTATTATCAATTTCAACTAGTCTACCCAGATGCCCAACGCTAGTTTTTTCGTATTTTATCGCAGCCGCCTCAAGTGCATCACGCTGCTTTTTACTTAGTTTATTATATGCTTTTAGATTAACGGCGATGGTGGACGACGTCCGCCACCAACCTGGACCAACGCGGTATTTTATAAATCTCGCCCAACCGTAACGAGCGACCCCCCCTTCTGGCCAGGCCAAGCCTTTGACGACTCCGCGTTCCAAAGAGGTATATACGTCACCTGGTGAAATGTTGATGGGTACCGCACCCATTCTTTTCATCAATGGATGGTAGCCAGCCGTGGAGCGCATCTTAAACCCACTCAAATCGAGACCGGTCTTTTCGCTGATCCTCGATTTATAATCACCAGCCAAATAGATATGAAATTCTGTAGCACCTTCCATCCCATGCGCAAGAAGTTTGGAATTTAAGCCCTTCTTCCAACAATCGTTTAAGGCATCCCAACCACCATTTTTACGAAGCGTAGCCTGCCCAACATTCGAAAGTGCAACAACTCGAGCACAGGGAACGAGACCAGCATAATAAACGCTAGGCCCAAACATAAGATCGATAACTCCCCGTTTGAGGGCCGCCCCCTGTTTTCGGTTTGGAATGACTTCCGGACCGCCTTTATAATTCAGTGTGATCCCATTATCCGCTTTGTTAACCGGATCATGAAAATCTTTAAAATACACAACTGATTGATCATGTGTCTTGATCAGGCTTGTCGTGACCGTAAATTTTGCAGCTTGCACAGTAGTAGCGGCAAATAGTGCAGCAACTAAAAACGAAATAACTCTACCTTTCACCATGACCTTATCTCCCTCAAATATCCCAAATAATATATTTATTCATCTCCGCCGAATTTTGTCGTTGGATCCGTATGAAAACCTTATGATTGCCGCTGACAATGGTCAACCTATAGAACCTAAAGGAACAGTATTTGCTTCCCTTTTCTCCAACACATTTTCCTTAAATTTTGGGAATTCTGTAATAGAAAAATCTAATTTGCCATCTAAGCTTTACTAAATGACCTCTATACTGCAAGTACCTCCCGCCCCCATTTACAATAATTGCTCATAGACGTATGTTACAGATCTAGTGGTATCAACATAAGGAGCGGTCAATTATGTATAGATTGGCTATGGTAGCTATCACAGCGACACTGTTTTTGCATGCATGCAAGTCGGCAACAGGAGGCGGTGGTTGCTAATAGGAAAGCAATAAAAAATAGACCCCTACACCGAAAAAAAATTTCAGTGTAGGGGTCTATTTTTTTCTAAGTTCAAAACACTAACATTTTCTAGGCAACACCTATTTTATTGCACCAAATCCCTCTATTTCTACAAAAAGAAAAAAATTAAATAGTAGTCACGAATTAAACGCTTAAATTTCTATTTATTTTATTCCAGGCAATAATTTGTTTGTTTAACATACCGTAATTTTCCTTTCCCAAAATGACGCCCATCTGAAGAGTAAAGATTTTTATAGGAAAGAATTGGTATACCTACTAAAATCCTTTTTAAAAAACGAAGGTCATCTAAATAACCGCAAACGAATTCTCTAAATTCACTCATCACTTCTTTATTTTTGACATTATTCGCTGATTCTGTTTTTTCATACCCCCAATAGGGTGAATAAATAACCAAACCTACATCAACATTAATTTCATTTGCTAACTTAGACACTTGATTAAAGAACTCATTAATTCTCAATTGCCATTCTTCTTTATTTATTTTCTTATAAAGTTTGCGTAATTGAATATTATCCGGCCGCTTTGCGGTAAAAAAACTACCCCCAATAAAATCCCAAGTGAGCTTTAACTCATAAAAAAATGGGTTAGATAAATAAAACGCTAAATCCTTACTATCCAACGGCACAAATTTTTTAGGATTCCATTTAGGTAAAAGTCTAAATACATCTGTTCCAAAATTGAATCCTATAATAATATCATTTGCCGGTTTATGACTCAGAACAAATTTAATATATTCGATCGATTCAAATGGCCCATTATTGGGTGCGCCATAAAATATTAGCTTCTTTTCTGGAAATATTTTGTTTAAATCATGAGAACCCGGATTACCACTTATATCAAAACCAAACAGCTGGCTTTCACCAAAAAAAATCATTTCCTCATTTTTATTATTACGTGAAACAATGATCCGCCCTCCATACTTATCCGTCTTGATATTAATTCTTCCATCACCGTTTTGTACACAATAAGCCTTACTCAATGGAAAATGTACAAATTTTTGGTTGTACCCATATAGGTAGTATGTTAGACATTTTGAATAAACATCTGTGGGCAAAATAAGAAAAATTAATACCGTCGTTAAAAGGCCGATATTAGTGTTCAAAACCGCCCGACTATCAAAAAAATCTTCAAAGCGGTCGCAAAACAACATTCGTAGTTCCCTTCATGAATTTTCTATTGCAGAATTTAGCTCTGCAATCGAAATGCTACACGCTGCTAAACGGCATGAGCCCATAGATGCTAAGATGGCAATAGGGTTTGTCCGGCATGCTTTGGATGAATATAAACACACCGAATATTTTCGAACAATTATAAATTTATTAAATGATAACGATCCTACGATAAATTCATCCACAAGATTCATGCCGACCCTCGCAATAAGTAAAGGGTATATAGACCCAGACAAACTTTTGTTTGATAAAATGAATTTAAAACGTTTTTCTGTTTTTATTGGTGTTAACGAACAATCTGCACATAAACTATTTTCTAAATTAAAATTAAGATTGGAAGAAACAAATTCAATAGAATTATCAAAGGACAATATTTCTTTAATAAAAACTACATTGAGTTCAATTCTTGAAGATGAAAAACGTCATGCCAACATGGCTTTTGAGTACTCCAAGAAGTCTATTCGTCCTGCGCTTCTATCTTATTACAAATTTTTAGAAACGGTGACTCTAAGAATTAGATCTTTATATGCGTCTCAAGGAAAAATTAATAAATGGATTGCTACCGCAATCTACTCTATCGTCATTACATTAATTTACCCACTACGCTTCGCAATCTATTTACCAATAAAAATTAATAATAATTTATTTGATAAAACTCGCGCTAAATTAATGATATGAAGGATGTAATTGGTATATCCGCATATTATCACGATTCAAGCGTTGCCTTAATTCGCGATGGACAGATAACCGCATTTATCAAAGAGGAATCATTAACCAGAATTAAAGGGATATCATCGTTTCCTAGGCAATCTCTAGAATATTTAGTAAATAATTATCAAGTAACCGATAATACAATAGATCTCATTTGTTTCTACGAGAAACCATTAAGGGGTTGGCTTTCTCTTTTAGGACACAGTTTAGAAAAACCGGTTGCGCGTTGGCGTCAAACTTCGAATTTATTACGTAGTTTTTGGGATGGGCCAGTTTTTATTGGCGAAGAATTAAAAAAACTTTTTCCAACTGCCAAGAAAAAACTAATCTATTCAGAACACCATTTAAGTCATGCCTTAACTGGCATAATACATGCAGACCCGGACTTAGACTGGACAGCGATCATATTAGATGGTGTCGGGGATGGAGAAACCGGGTCAATATTTTCCATACGAAATCACGAATTTAAAAGGCTTTGGACACAATC
>CAYZMI010000156.1:0-1477 GCA_964479475.1 uncultured Rhodospirillaceae bacterium
AAAACTCACAGGTCAATTCAACATCTACGACCGTTAATACCAAATGGTCGAGATGGGTAATTTGAAAGGAATTAGTCATAACTATTCAGCAGGCCCTGCAAACGCCTCAGCCAACGATTGGTCTGATCCAGTGCCGGATTTGGGTAAAAACAACGCACATAACGCAACCACCGCCGCAAGCCATGCGATTGCAAGAAAGAACCAGAAAAAACCACCGGTCATGTCTCGGACAATGCCGGCCAATGGAACGGCCAACGAAGCGACACCCAGTGCGAGAACAAACTTTACTCCATATGCACGCGCATGCCAGTCATCAGGACAAAATCGTGCGACCAGACAATTTTCTGCAGGCAGAGAAGCAGCGATTAGGAATTGTATTATTGCAGCAGATGCCACAAGAGACGCGCCAGTAAAACTAGCACTGCAAATAGCAACAGGTATTAATAATACGAACATAAATAGATAGACATATTTTATTGACACCCTATCAGCCAATCTTCCTCCTATTAATTGGCCGGTTGCACCAACTAGCAATGCAATTGTGACAAGACTTGCTGTGCCAAATACCCCGTTACCTCCCCCAATCACTACCCGTTCATCAAATATTTTTGGGAGACTGACGAGAAAACCCTGAGTGATAAATCCAGCACAGGTCATTGTTACAGCTAGTATGGAAAATGCGCGGATAATAGTCCGCCGCTCCAAATTGTGTACTCTTGGAGACGTCCTGTCCAACATCGTCTCCTTCCCTTCGGACTCCGAGAGCAGAACAAAAGCACAACCGGTGACTAGACAAACAAAACCCGGTACAAAAAATGCAGCACGCCATCCCCAAGTATCAATAAGTGCGCCGGCAATCACCGCAGCCATGGCGACGCCAACTGTGCCGAATACCCCATTTGTACCTAGCGCACTCCCACGACTAATCGCGTGACGCACAATAAAACTAGTCCCCACTGGATGATAAATGGATGCGAATAACCCTATAGTAGCCAAGCCAATGGCCATTTGTAGTGGCGTCTCAGCGAAACCAGTTAAGAAAGTTGATACACCGGTGCCGATCATATACACCGCCATCATACCCCGCGTACTCCACCGATCACCAAGCCAACCTGCAGGCAACGCAGCGAGCCCATAAACCAGATACCCCCAAAACGACAGTTGCAACAAAGAACCAAACGACAGTCCCCACTGATTTTCAAGGACCAAAGCAACAGTCGGAAACAAGAGCATAATTACGTGATTATAAAAATGCGCGAGGTTCGAAAAAAATAATGCCCGCCCGGGTCGTCTGATTGTGGAGCTTCTCATTTGTGTTGGTCAGTTGTTTCTGGGTTGAGAGTGACACGCTGTAAGATTCCTATCAAACCATTGATTTATTAATACTAAAGGTTAAAAATTAATTATAACTTATTGATTATAATTATTTTACTTCATTCGAAATCCATTTCAAAAACTCTTCATTACCCCCCTCAAT
>CAYZMI010000156.1:1577-3839 GCA_964479475.1 uncultured Rhodospirillaceae bacterium
TGGTCGGGTCTTCTGGGGAGTAGACCCTAGTCTTCGGGGGGAGGCTATGCCGTTAAAATCCACGTACAAAGATGCGCCCATACAGGCGACATCGCAAATTGTGACTCCGATACAACGTCGTTGGCTTCAGCGCGGCTTGTCACAGCCGGGCGGGAAGTTGCCGCTTTTTGATCAAAACGGCCAACGCATTTCGAACAGCACCGTCAGAAGCTGTATCCGCCATGGATGGGCCGAACCATGGTTCAACAATCCACTGAAACCAGATTGGGTAGTTTGTAAATTGACCCATTTAGGACGCGTAGTTGCCGAAGAAGATGATTGGAAAGTATTGCCTCGCGAATTGCCTAACTTAATAGCATAAGAATTAGATGGGGGGAGCTTGTAGCCGTCTAGCCCACCAGGCCAAGATTGATAATAAAACGATGCCCACGGCACTAATGGCATAGAACGCATATTCCAGCCCAACAAGCTGAGCCATACCGCCCATACATATAGGAACAATTACGTTCCCCATTTGATTACAAGTCGTCCTTAGGCCCATTGCCCGTCCCTGCTCTTCCGGCCCAACCGTACGTGCGATAAGAGAAACTATAATCACAACGCTTATCGCCATCGTTGCACCCCTCAAGCTCGACGCGATAAATAGAGGTACAAAATCAACAAACATTGGTACTACTCCGATAGCTGCAATCGACACAACAGTAGTCCAAACCAGCAAACTAAATTCTTTAATACGCCTTACCAACCACCCGGTCATTAATGCCGCAATACCAGTAATTCCCGTCGCGGCAACAAGAAATCCGATCAAAGTTCCTGTAAGACCAATCCCATCCAAATAGACCGCGTAAAAAGAATTCTGCATCCCACTGCCAAATTGGCGAAGTATGGTAATCGACAAAACAATGGCCAAAAGGGGGATAGTAAAAAAACGAATTGCGTACACATAATCGCTAATACGAGGAATCACGGCCTGTCGTAAGGACATATGGGGTGCCGTTGGAGGTGTTAATGCATTTGCAGGAAGGGCAACCACTGAAACCATCAACCCCACGCCCCACAAACATAGCGACGCAAAACCACCCCAAGGACCCATGATATCCCACGCCGCGCCGGCAATAGGCGGCCCAATAAAGGTTCCCACTCGGGTCACAAAGATCAATCGGCCTGTATAAGTCGGATTTCCCCGTAATACCTGACCGGTCAAAGTTTGGGTTCCGACCCAGCCGAGTGAATCGGCCGTACCGCTAATAAGTTGCAAAAATATGATCGCAGAAACATATGGTGCAACTGGATAAATGAACGGGATCACGATCATGATTGTTGCAAAAAAAATCATGACCCGTCGCGTGCCGAGGCGGTCCATCATGGCACCGCCATGGATGGCAAGTAGCAAGGGGCCCAAATAGCGAGCACCAAACACCAAACCAATTAAAAATAAAGAAGTATCAAGACGGATCAGCCATAGCTGCATCACCACAAGCACTAGATCCGGTATGCTATTGCTGAACAGCGCTGTGCCATAAACCGGTAGTTGGGTTCGCCATGGCACATTGCCGACGGTTTCGGAATTCATACTATGAGTATACGCCTACGGAAGATCAAACTATGGATCTAACTAATAGATTCAATTAAAATAGTTATTCATTCCTTCTAAACAGGAATTTCTCCCTTTATCGTTGTACGCTGCATGGTTCTAATTTGGTAATCAGGCACACCACCACATGCGAGGTGAATCGTACACCGATTGTCCCACAAAATAAGGCTATTTGCGGACCAACGGTGGCGATAAATATGCTCGCTGCGTTCCGCATAATCAAACAGCTCTAGTAGCAGTTCTTCGCCTTTTACAGGCTCCATGTCCGCAACGTGTGTTGTAAACCGGCGGCTGACGAATAATGCCTTTCTACCAGTGACCCCATGTGTCCGAACAATCGGATGTATAACCGCGGGTGTCCGCGCACGAATTTCCGCAGATTTTTTTTCCCAAATGGACCCCTTTAACTGTTCAGGTTTCAAATCTTTGGGAGGTCCAAACCTTGGATTATCGTCTAAATCGAACTGATGCACAGCACGCAATTCAGCAATTCTATCTTTGAGCGACTTTGGCAACGCTTCATATGCTAAATACATATTAGCCCATTCCGTATCACCACCGTCTTTTGGAACATCAATCGCGTATAGGAGAGAACACCGGCTCGGCTCTCCCATGTATGATAAATCGGAGTGCCAAATACTGCCGCCGTCACGGAGGCTAACGTAGTT
>CAYZMI010000157.1:0-2327 GCA_964479475.1 uncultured Rhodospirillaceae bacterium
CTAAGATGGTTTGACCAAAATCCGATTGTCCTGGCCACACATCGGTTGCAAGAAGTCCGGTAGGCGGTGTTGCCCTTTTTGGCAGAGATAATTTATATAGTTTCGTTCCAAAAATTAGACGAAAAACGCCATGGATGCGCATTAAATTATTTGGGCGCGGCGATTGTTTATTTGATTTATGTGTTGCTCTGCTGGGGTTCATCTGGCCATGGGTAAGGCGAGTATCGTTTCACAATAGCGCGGTTAATACCGCAGCGTAGATTATTCGCCACGTAATTTACTTATATTTTTCGCGTAGTGTTCCTGTCCGCCTTCAAAGGTCGCGGTTCCGGCGACTATAACGTCTGCGCCAGCGTTTATTACTTCTCGGGCCGTTATGTCGTTAATACCTCCATCGACTTCAAGATGTATTTCGTGTTCAGCATCGTCGATCATTTTTCGCAACTCTTCAATTTTTTTAAGTTGGCTCCGAATGAAAGTTTGTCCGCTAAATCCAGGATTTACTGTCATCACTAGAATTAAATCGACTTCATCTAATACGTGCATTACGGCGGATGCGGGAGTGGAGGGATTAATTGAAACCCCCGCTCTAATACCCTCGGATTTTATCAGCTGTATCGTTCGATGCAGGTGAGCTCCTGCCTCAGCGTGTACAGTTAGAATATCTGCTCCTGCATTTACAAAGCGCGACACCATGTGATCGGCGGGCGAAATCATCAAATGAATGTCGAAAGGAAGCGATGTAGAGGGCCGTATGGCTCTAACTACGTCCGGACCAATCGTTATATTGGGTACAAAATGCCCGTCCATTACGTCGATATGAATCCAATCTGCTCCAGCTGAAGTAACCGCTGTTATCTCCTCGCCTAAACATGCGAAGTCAGCTGATAGAATCGACGGCGCTATTCGTAATCTCTGTTGCACGCGGGCACTCCTATTAGGTATTGCAGTCTACGACAACCGGCACCTAAAGTCAGTTCCCAAAAGGCCCATTGCCACTTGTTAATCCTAGATATATTTCTAATTTCACCGGCGCAACGACATAACAATTATACTTTTCAAATGTTCGTTCATGACCTCCGCCACTAGCGCATAACCACGTTCATTGAAATGAGCAGAACAATTGTCAAACAAATGGCAAGGATCTTCATCAGCCAAACGTCGCAGTATACCCTCGCCAATATTGATGACCCCAAATGAAACTTCTTTTAATTCGTGAAGAAGTGGTTGATACGGCCATCGACCCATTTTTTTAAAATACTTAAGATCGAGACCCGTAGGCATCATTGCAACAATTGGTGTTTGCCCCTTCTTTGTGGCGTCCTTTGCAAAGTTTAGCATGATATTTCGAGTGAGTTTCAGTGCGTCTGCCTCGTGATTGGGATTATAAAAATCCGTATACCAGGGCCTTCCCGTCAGTCGAGAGCGAATAGAAATGTGATTGAATGATTTAATGACACCTAGCGTGTATGGAAAAACAAAATGATTGACGCCTGCTATCCCGCCAGGAACAAACGCATCGTGCTTGAGATGCATTTCCGGCTTGGCAATGAGTTTGCGAAATTGCTGAAAAGAGGGTTGCGGTGGTGGTAAGTATCGGAGGTTACGGTTCTTTTCGGCCAAGAATCTTGGTTTAAAGCTAAATGCAGCGCCTGGATATTGCAGCCAAGCATATCTGTTTGTATTTCTCAGTATGTTTTCCGAAAGATGGACAAGAACTATGACTTCGGCGGTATCCAATGCGTTGTGGGCAAATCGCAGATAAGCCTGATCTGAACCATATCCAGGTACTCCAAAATTGTGGACTCGGCATTTGAGCAACAAGGATAAACGATTCCCCCATGCATCCTTCGCCGCCACTTCTGAAGACCATGTAAAAGAGTCACCATAAAGAGAAACGCAGGGTGAACTGGGATCAGGGTTCGCTGGTATAGGCCTTGACCCAACAGAATCAGAGCCTTTATGTGGTTGAGGAGACCATCCCAAAATGGGGTGGCGTTTAACAATATAGTTTTCGAAGCCGACTTCAGACTGGGGTCGATACAAGACGCCCTTAGAGGCGAGATAGAGGGAAATTCCAAATCCTGCTCCTTCTACGATCATAATGACCACAATTAAAATTATAGTCGCGAAGGTTAGTTTGCGTAGAACAAAATTCACTGGCACCGTTAATCCAATTCGAAATCGTCCTTATAGTCTTGCACAAGATTCGGCTCCTGATCTTCTTTCGCTAGATAACAATTGCCAATAGCTAGAACTTCGATACCTGTACCCATAAAACAGCGGAATGCGTCTTCAGGCGTACATACGATGGGTTCACCACGCAC
>CAYZMI010000157.1:2427-3827 GCA_964479475.1 uncultured Rhodospirillaceae bacterium
ATAGAACGGCTACCTAGTGCTCTTGGCCCAAATTCCATTCGGCCCTGAAACCAGCCTACTGCTTTACCTTCAGAAAGTGCGGTTGACGTCATGTCAATTAATTCTTCACTGGATAGGACGTTAAATTTTGCGCCAGCTGCCACCAACCTCTTCTCGATGTCGTCCTGCGCAAACTCTGGACCCAAATAGGAACCTATCATGCTATCCATCCCGCCGTTGAGTTTGCGGGGCTGGTTTTTGAAGTGGTGATGGGCAACAAACGCTGCACCTAGCGCGCCACCAGCATCACCCGCTGCCGGTTGAATCCAGATGTTATCAAAGCTTTTGTCGCGAAGTAGTTTGCCGTTTGCAACACAGTTCAAGGCGACGCCGCCGGCAAGACAAAGATTTGTTTCACCGGTGTCTTTCGCAATCGATCGGCCTAAGCGTAATACAATTTCTTCTGTGACTTTCTGAATTGACGCGGCGAGGTCCATTTCGCGTTGCGTCAATAAGGTCTCTGGGTTACGGGGTGGCGCTTCAAACAGAGTGTCAAACTTTTCATTGGTCATTCGAAGGCCAGTACAAAAATCAAAGTAAGAAAGATCAAGCCGAAAACTACCATCCTCTTTAACGTCGATTAAATTATCCATGATCAGCTTTGCGTACTTGGGTTCGCCATAGGGCGCTAAACCCATAACTTTGTATTCACCGGAGTTGACGCGAAATCCCGTATAATAAGTGAAAGCTGAATAGAGCAATCCAATCGAATGTGGAAAATGTATTTCACGTATCATTTCGATGGAATTGCCCGCGCCCAGTCCTAACGAAGTAGTGGCCCATTCTCCGACACCGTCCATAGTTAAAATGGCGGCGCTTTCAAACGGAGAAGGGTAGAAAGCGCTGGCCGCGTGGCTTTGGTGGTGCTCCGCGAAAAGTAGCTGATCGTCCCAATTATAATTTGGCGCCAGAGATTTTAATTTGTTTTTTAAAAGCGATTTCTGGAACAATTTTTCTTTAAGCCAAAGCGGCATAGCTATCCGAAACGATCGAAATCCTTTAGGTGCGTAGGCGACGTATGTTTCGAGTAACCGCTCGAACTTGAGAAAGGGTTTATCGTAAAACGCAATGTAGTCGACATCTGATAGCGTGGTTTCTGCTTCTTTAAGGCAGTATTCCATAGCTAATGCAGGAAACCCTGAATCCTGTTTTTTTCGAGAAAATCGTTCCTCTTGGGCAGCGGCGACGATTTTGCCGTTTTCTATCAGTGCTGCCGCACTATCGTGGTAAAAGGCCGAAATTCCGAGAATTCGCAACGCTTTGTGCCCCTCACCCTAGAATATTGTATAGATAAACGGCGCTACAGCGGAGCCTTGAGTAAGGACAATTAGCCCGCCAAATAAAAGCATCATCACCATGAT
>CAYZMI010000158.1:0-3714 GCA_964479475.1 uncultured Rhodospirillaceae bacterium
TGTATGGGCGGTGCAGTTTTAGGTACAAACGAGTTCATAGAAGTTCTCAGCCCATTTTACCGACATACCGGGCCCTCGATGAGCCCCTTCAACGCTTGGGTCCTATTAAAGGGTTTGGAAACTCTTGAAATACGCGTGCGCGCCCACTGCGAAAATGCATCAGAAATTGCTAAATTTTTAACCGAGCAAAGCAACATATCGCGCGTTTTATACCCGGGGCTTAAAACACACCCTCAGCACGAATTAGCAAAAAAGCAAATGTCAGACTTTGGAACCGTCGTGTGTCTCGATTTAAACGGAGACAAAAATCGGGCCTTTCAGTTCATGAACGCGCTAAATTTGATAGATATATCTAATAATTTAGGCGACACTAAGAGCCTGGCTACCCATCCAGCAACGACGACTCACCAGCGTTTAACAGATGAAGAACGCGGTGATTTGGGAATTACAGATGGGTTTGTCCGTTTATCAATCGGCCTCGAAGATACTGAAGATTTAAAGGAAGATATTCTGCAGGCCCTCTCCGAAGCGGGTTGAAGCGATGCGTAGAGCGTGTAGATTGATGGTCGAATAGAATTGTGTCCGCGAAAGCCGAACACGGTACTCCCCGGAGCGTGAAGATGTATACGTTGACTACCCGATCGATACGCGTCAGTGTCAAACCAACATTTTTGGAAGACCAATCATCGCCTACAGACGACCATTACGTCTGGGCGTATCAAGTCAAAATTGAGAACGACGGGACGGAGACTGTTCAATTGGTCAATCGTCACTGGTGCATCACGGACGCGATGGGTCGTATGCAAGAAGTACGCGGTGAAGGCGTCGTCGGCGAAAAACCAACCCTACAACCTGGTCAAGCGTTCGAATATACCAGTGGCACCCCGTTAGGAACGCCTTCAGGGATCATGGTGGGATCATACGAAATGAAAAGTTCTTCCGGTGAACGATTTGATATAGAAATTCCGGCGTTTTCCCTGGATAGCCCTTATCAACCACGGCAATTAAATTAAGAAACTAGGGACAAATGAGCGTAAACTAAAAGGATTGAAAACGTGACACCCGTAAATGAAGCGTTACGCGTTACACTGACATCGCATGACGAATCCGTGCGGCCAACAAGAGACGAAGCCGAGGAAGCGGTTCGTACCTTGCTGCGTTGGGCAGGAGAGGACCCTTCTCGAGAAGGACTGCACGATACACCGTCGCGATACGTGACCGCGTTCGAAGAGTGGTTCGCGGGCTATGAAACCGATCCGGCGGAATTTCTTTCACGAACCTTTGAAGAGGTTGAGGGCTATGACGAAATGGTTGTGTTACGCAACGTTCGGTTTGAATCACATTGCGAACACCATATAGCACCGATTATTGGCAAGGCGCATGTGGCATATCTGCCAGACCGACGGGTTGTAGGAATCAGCAAGCTGGCTAGGCTGGTGGATGCATATGCAAAACGGTTGCAAATACAAGAAAAATTGACCG
Source organism: uncultured Rhodospirillaceae bacterium (assembly GCA_964479475.1). Lineage (GTDB taxonomy): Bacteria > Pseudomonadota > Alphaproteobacteria > MPNO01 > UBA2964 > JAQBTY01. The sequence goes on from CAYZMI010000158.1 coordinate 1,483, forward strand.
CACAGGTGGCTAATACTTTGGATGAAATTTTACAACCAAAAGGGGTGGGTGTTGTCATAGAGGCGTCGCACGGCTGCATGACCACTCGGGGGGTTCACAAAGCAGGGCTTACCATGGTAACCAGCCAAATGATTGGTGCGTTCCGCAAAAACGACACCACTAGAAGGGAATTCCTCGCCGCAATCGGCAACCCCACCTCCGGATCCGGTCACCTAGACTAAAGGTCGGATTCGCAGACAGCGAGGGTCGCTATGATCGATTTTCGTCCAGCATTATTCGTCATCGGTATTTTGCTTACGACACTCTCAGTCGCCATGCTGGCACCGTTTGCTATCGACATTATGGATGGACACCCTGACTGGCAGGTTTTTGCCGGCGCAGGATTGCTGACCTTGTTCGTCGGGGGCGTACTGGTCCTGACCAACCGATCCCCGATCCGGCGCTTGTCAATACGCCAGGCATTTATCTTGACAGCAGCCAGTTGGCTGGCCCTTACAACTTTTGCCGCACTGCCCTTCGTTTTTTCCGATCTCAAACTCACTTATGCGGACGCTTTCTTTGAAGCAATGTCAGGGATCACGACGACTGGCTCTTCGGTAATTACCGGGCTGGACCAAGCACCCAAGGGAATCCTGCTTTGGCGCGCTCTGCTTCAATGGCTAGGCGGCATCGGTATCATCGTAATGGCAATTGCGGTCTTACCCATGTTGCGGGTTGGTGGAATGCAACTTTTCAAGGTGGAAGCCTTCGACACGCAGGAAAAAACCCTACCGCGCGCGGGACAAATTTCAGTATGGATTACCATCGTCTACGTCGGTCTAACCGCAATCTGGTGGTTTGGACTTTGGCTGCTAGGGCTTAATAGTTTTGAGGCGATCATTCATGCAATGACAACCATTGCAACGGGTGGTTATTCAAGTGCTGACGGTTCTATCGGAAGTTATGATAGCCGTGGGGTTGAGACCTTCGTGATCGCCGGTATGATCTTGGGCTCCTTACCATTCTTATTCTATTTGCGTTTGGTTCGCGAAGGGTCTTTCTCAGTGTTTCGCGACTCACAGGTGCGATGTTTCCTCGCCATCGCAGTTTTTTCGTCACTAGCGGTATCAATTTGGCTATGGAACGGCCATCAGGAAAACCTATTGGATGCGCTGGTGATCGGCTCGTTTAATACTGTCTCTGTAATGACGGGTACAGGTTATACCTCAGGTGACTATCAGGCCTGGGGTGCTTTCCCAATCGTTATTCTATTTTTCTTAATGTTTGTCGGTGGTTGTGCCGGCTCAACCTCGTGCGGCATAAAGATTTTTCGGTTTCAGGTTTTGTTCTTAACCGTCAAGGCACAGTTCCAGCGTTTGCTGCAGCCACACGGAATCTTTGTGCCCCATTACAATCATCGGCCGGTACAGGAAGACGTTATTCAGTCGGTAATGAACTTCTTTTTCCTATTTATAGCCGTTTTCGCGGTACTCGCGCTCCTGTTGGGTGCGCTCGGGCTTGATTATATTACGGCAATTACCGGCGCTGCCACCGCGATCTGTAATGTGGGACCCGCTATGGGTGCCATCATCGGGCCCAACGGCACATTTGCTTCATTGCCCGATACCGCAAAATGGCTATTGTCAGCCGGCATGCTATTTGGCCGGCTGGAGATATTTACAGTTCTTGTGTTGTTCCTGCCGTCATTTTGGCGGAACTAAACACGCAAACCTTTGTTCTCCCAACTAACGCAACCAACGTTTAAAGTGATTTCGAATCTGTCTTTCCAGCGATAGATTCAAATCATTCATCATGGCTTCGGCCATGCGAAACCACACCTCTTCTCGATCTGTCACGGTTATGTTTTCCGGTATCGTGCGGGAACGGTTGGCCTTGGATTGGACCGAGGCTAGTTGCCGTCCATGCGGACCGATTATTTCAATCTTGATCGATAATGTACCGTCATAGCGCTCTGATTGATCAGTAGTGAACGCACCTCGTATTCCGGTGGTCCGTTTCAAGGGCACCTCAACGACGGCACCAGTGATAATTGTTGCGCGAACAATGTTACGTACGCCCACGGCTTTCAGTCGATCTTTGGCCCATTGCGCCGCGACTATAGCTGGGCGGCGCGGAAACTCGTGCTCCACATATGGCTTAACGCCGCTAGATTTGTAATTTTGGATTACATCAATTCGAACCGCATCCAAGCGGATCAGAGGTAGATGGTTGTAACGCAACTCCGGAAAGCTG
>CAYZMI010000159.1:0-1561 GCA_964479475.1 uncultured Rhodospirillaceae bacterium
CCGACCTCAGGCAGTACAATATGCCGTGCGTAACGCAGAAGCTGATCATTGGTGAACTCCACGACCACCCGGCCTACGAAGCTATTCCGGTTGAGCCGGCGCCATCTTGGCTGAATTCTATCTGTGGCAGGTTTGCCGTCTTGACAAAACCCGCTAGAACCACCGGTGAAATAATAATTTGGGCGATGTTTACATCACGGGTAAAGGTAAGCAGGTTACTATCCAAATTAGCGAGCATACCCCTAAACTCACTCCAGTAATTCGAATTAACCGGGCTCGGTATGTTGAGTGTCGGTAACCTGGATCGAGGCTGTGTCCGGGCTTTTAATCCTTGAGCCAAGCGATTTACGGAGACTCGAATGTTGGTCATTGGGCGCGCGACCTAATGATCGGACTGGGGTACAAGAGCATCGGCTATCCGATTTACGAGCCGGTTAGCGACAGCCCGTTTTGACATAGATGGCCAGCTTTCTACGTTATTCTCGGTGATCAAATGCACTGTATTTTCTGATCCACCGAAGGTTTGAGTGCCCGGAGCAACATCGTTGGCGACGATCCAATCGCAGCCTTTTGTGGCGCGCTTTGGTTGTGCCTGTGAGATCACGTCTCCGGTCTCTGCGGCAAAGCCTACCACGAGCCGGGGCCGCCCATTACCCGCAGTAGCCAGAGTCTTCAATATGTCAGCATTTTCCGTCAAAGAAAGACCGAGTGGTTCACCATCTTTTTTTATCTTTTTATTCTTGGTGGTTGTCGCCCGCCAATCGGACACTGCAGCGGCACAGACGGCTACGTCTGCCGGCAGGGTCTTTTGGCAAGCGTCAAACATTTGCTGTGCGGTTTCTACACGTACAACAAAAACACCGGGGGGATCCAATTCGTGTGTCGGGCCGGTTATGAGCGTGGTTTCAGCACCCAGCCGCGCCATGGCTGCAGCGATAGCATGCCCTTGTTTGCCAGAAGATCGGTTGGCTATATAGCGAACCGGATCAATGGGCTCATGGGTTGGCCCGCTAGTTACTAATGCACGACAGCCTTTTAGCCGGCTCGAAACCGCAAAAAATTCCTCGATGGAGACAACGATTTCTGCTGGCTCGATCATCCGCCCCGCACCAAATTCCCCACACGCCATATCACCGGAATCTGGCCCCAATATTATCACACCCCGTCTACGTAGGACCTCGATGTTCGCTTTGGTTGCGTCGTGCTCCCACATGCGTACATTCATCGCTGGAGCCACCATAATGCTCTTGTCTGTCGCGAGTAGGGTAGTGGTTGCCAAATCGTCGGCAATTCCTTGCGCCATCCGGGCAAGAATATTGGCCGTAGCTGGCGCAATGACAAGTAAATCCGCATCCCGTGACAAATGGATATGTCCCATGTCGTGTTCATCTGTCATTGAAAACAAGTCATTGTATACTTTGTCGCCTGACAAGGCGGATACTGATAACGGGGTGACAAATTCCGCCGCTGCCTTGGTTAGTACGCAACGAACCTGTGCGTCCCTTTCGCGCAACCGGCGAATTAGATCGAGGCACTTATATGCTGCGATGCCGCCTGAAAT
>CAYZMI010000159.1:1661-3603 GCA_964479475.1 uncultured Rhodospirillaceae bacterium
CGCGCAACCGGCGAATTAGATCGAGGCACTTATATGCTGCGATGCCGCCTGAAATGATCAGGAGTATGCGTTTGCCAAGGAGCATGCGCCAATAATTCCTTTAAATACTTATGGATGAATAAGCTTAGCCTAGTGATTTCCAGGCCGGAGAGCAAGAATTCGCTCAATAACACCCGTGACGTATTTTCAGATACCGCGAAAGTGCGAAGGCTCTAATCAAATTTGTGCCCAAACCTATCCAGATGATGTATCCATTTTCACCAAAAATCGTTCAATCTGAACGACTTCCAACATCACATTGTTAGGGTGTTCTGGGTATTCGCCCTATCCTTGTTGCCCAAATATTTAAGTCCTACCACAACCGAGTGAGCCCACTGTCCATTTGTATCAACGAAATTCTGTTAGGCAATTGCAATTATAGTTGCAACTACGAGCGCTAACCCTGCCCAATAGGGCCAGCGCAGGGTGCCTCGTTTGTCGCCGGTCATTGCCTCAACTGATTCGGGGTGAAGCTTAAGTCCTTGGCGCGTCAAAACAGACACCGACTCCCCGATCTCGATCATAAGATCGGGCAATCTCTGGAGTAATTGCCCGGCGTCCCACATAGCTTCAGAGGTACGTTTTTCGGGCGATAATGCGTGTGCCATCCAATCTTCGATAAGAGGCCGAGCAAGTTCCCACATATTGGAATTGGGATAAATCTTTCGCCCTACACCCTCGGCGACTAACATGGTTTTTTGCAAGAGCAGGAGCTGCGGTTGGGCCTCCATGTTAAATCGCTTGGTTACTTGAAAAAGCTGTGCCAAAAGTTTTGCCAGGGAAATTTCCTTCAAAGGTAGTCCCATAATGGGTTCGCCGATTGCCCGGGCCGCCTGAGCAAAGGCCTCCTCAGATTGATCCCTGGAAACATAGCCGGCCCGAAAATGTGCCGCTGAGACACGTGCGTAATCGGCGGTCAAAAAACCAATAAGCATTTCTGCCAGATAGAGCCGGGTCCGTTTGTCTATCCGTCCCATAATGCCAAAATCAACCACCTGTATGACACCATCTGGTGCAATGAGGAGGTTCCCTGGGTGCAAATCTGCATGAAAAAAACCGTCGCGAAACACTTGAAGAAAGAAAGAGCGAGCCATATTGGCAACTAATAATTTTGGTTCATGTCCAGTCTTTTCAAGCGCCGCCACATCATCAATCCGTATTCCTTCAATCCGCTGCAGGGTAAGCACGCGTTTTCCGGTACGCGTCCAATCCATTTCTGGGATGCGAAATAGAGGGTCATCTTTGAAATTGGAGCGTAATTCATCGCCTGCGGCCGCTTCTAGACGAAGATCCATTTCTACGGAGACGGCCTTGGAGAGCGTTTCGATGATCTCAATGGGTTTGAGCCGGCGTGCCGGCGCTATAAAATTTTCTATTTGTTCTGCGATCCAGAACAATAATTCCAAATCGACTTTAAAATCTTCTTCAATTCCGGGCCGAAGGATTTTGACGGCGACATTGCCACCGTCAGTCGTGGTAGCAAAATGGACTTGAGCGATTGAGGCGGCGGCTATGGGTTCCGAGTCGAATTTAGAAAATACTTCATTTATGGGTCGGCCAAATTCAGCTTCGATGGTGGTGATGGCTGCTTCACTAGCAAAGGGTGGCAATTGATCTTGTAATGCTGCTAAATCGTCAGCAATTTCTTCACCAAGTAGGTCGGATCGTACCGATAGCACTTGACCGAGCTTGATAAAGCTTGGCCCAAGTGCTTGTAACGCGGTGGCGAGACGTTGTCCTGGCCGTAGGCTTCCCGTCTCCCGCTCCAATTCCGTACCCAGTGTCAGGACCTTCCGGACCATAATTAGTATACGCGGCGAGATACCGGCAAGTTCAAGCGGAAACAATGCGTCATGTCGGGCAAGTATACGGCCGATGGACCACAATCGGGTGAGGTTTTGAA
>CAYZMI010000160.1:0-3597 GCA_964479475.1 uncultured Rhodospirillaceae bacterium
AAAGCACTCTCCAATGACTGGGAAACGGCTATCGACTGCTCCACCCCCACCTCCAGCCGTTAAGCGCTCCATAGCGAAATTCGCGCCGCAACCACTAACAAAATTACCAAATAACGCATCAGTTAAGAAGCCAACTGATAGTTCTAAGGTGCTATCGCCGTCACCACCACCAGCCGTGCCAACTATCCACAACCCAAACAAATCTAACCGCCCCTCCGCGACGCAGTTGCCCCCCAAAATCAATAATCTGCATAAGCCAGCTAAAAATAAGTCACTGCCATCAAATTCTCGAATCCGATCCACACCAGCGCCGGGCAAGCTAAATACAAAACAACTAGCAGTGCTGCCACGAAATCCTTTGCAGATAGAATCCGGGTCGTTACGTCGCATTCTGTTTAAACCGGGATCAGCCAAGCTCACCAACAAGGCTAAACTGGATCTACGAAATGTCGCTATCTCGATGTCAAATAACGCTGCTCTGCGGATACAACTGTTTGCCTACTCGGGTCATACGAGCGCCTCTGCAAGCGATGCGAGACGCCTTTCATTATCACGTGCACTCGCTGCTCGGGAGATTCTGATGAAAAACCGCGTACGCAGTACCAGAATAGAGGTACGGGCCCTTGGCAACCGATCCATTGACGGCCCGGCGGACCGTATAGACGTCATTATTACTAAACGGTAACCATTGAAACCGTTATACTACCGGTGTTAGCAAATTAGAAAATGACAATTACTTCGATCCGATGAACGGACCCCGACGTTATCTGACCCGAATGACTATTTTTTTAGTCGCGGTCTGTCTCGTGATTGGGCTTCTGTATGAGCCACTAATTAATGCCTTCTCCGCTAATGCTCCCTTAAATGGTTTAATCGTAGGCGTCTTGATATTAGGCATCATATATATCTTCCGACAGGTCATCTTGTTGATGGCGGAAGAAAATTGGATCGACAGCTTTCGAAACAATCGACCAGGACTTTCAGTCAAGCAAGCTCCTCGGCTGCTGGCACCTATGGCCGCAATGCTAGGGGATCGTCAGGGGCGTTTTAGCCTATCGGCAATGTCGCTACGGTCACTCTTAGACGGTATTTCATCTAGGCTGGAAGAATCACGCGATTTGTCCCGCTACATGATCGGCCTTCTAATATTTTTGGGCCTGCTCGGTACCTTTTGGGGCCTGCTACAAACCATACAATCGGTAGGCGATGTTATCGGCGACCTCACAATCGGCACCGGCGATTTTAGTGCGGTATTCGGTAACCTTAAGGCAGGATTACAGGCCCCACTTAGCGGTATGGGTACAGCGTTTAGTTCTTCTTTATTCGGGTTGGCTGGATCTCTAATACTGGGTTTTCTGGAATTGCAAGCCGGCCAAGCACAAAACCATTTTTTTAATGAATTAGAGGATTGGCTCGCCAGTCAAACCCGACTTGCATCGAGTGCACTGTCGATCACAGAAAGTGGCGATCAATCCGTTCCGGCCTATGTCCAAGCGCTTCTAGAACAAACGGCGGACTCCTTAGAGAATTTGCAACGAACCATGGAGCGTGGCGAAGAAGGCCGTTTGAATGCTAACAACAATATAGCTGCTCTAGCCGAACGGGTTACAACACTGACTGATCAAATGAAAACAGAGCAGTCTCTTATGGTAAAGCTCGCGGAAACTCAGCTTGAGATCAAACCACTATTGGCAAGCCTAACCCAAGAGGCCATACAACGAACGTCACCCATCGACGAGGCGGTTGTCCAAAACATTCGTAATATAGATATACAAATGGCCCGCCTACTAGAAGAATTGGCAACCGGCCGTGGCGAATTGGTATCAGAATTGCGAAGTGAAATCAGGGTGTTGTCTCGTACCATGGCGGCCATCGCCGAGCGAGCCAAACAATAGAAGCGTAGAGCGGAACAAAAATGCCAGCGCGTGCACGACGTCGAGCGGTACCTGACATATGGCCGGGATTTGTCGACGCTATTTCAGCGCTTTTGATCATCGTTATTTTCTTGTTGATGGTATTTACGCTCGCGCAATCCTTTCTTGCGGAGACACTATCCGGGCGCAACGAAGCGCTCGATCGACTCAATAGGCAGGTTGCGGAGCTTGCGGATATATTATCCTTGGAACGCCAAACTAATTCGAAATTAAGTGATGATCTTGCTCAACTCTCGTCGGAACTACATAGCTCAATTGCCACCCGCGATTCGCTGACGGCACAGTTAACAACACTAACCGAAAAGCGTGACGACTTAGAGGATGCGTTAGCACTGCGTCAGCAGGAACAAATGCGCCTGCTAGCTGCACTGAAGGACGAAACTAAACGCGCCGATGAAAACAAGTCACAGGCCGACAAGGCCAGTAAAGAACTCGAAGATGCGTTTAAGACCATATCTGCGGGACGGAAGAAAATTCGTGTGCAACTGGCTACTTTAGAAAGCCTTAAACGCGATATTAATACCTTACAAATAGTTAAGAGCAGGCTGGAAGACCAAGTTACCAAGTTTGCCATTGCGCTAAATAAAAATAAGAAATCTTTGGAAGAGAAAAACAAAGAATTGACAATAGCGCGTGACAGATCAAAGGAACTTTCAGCATCCCTCAGCACTGCAAAAGAACGAACGGCGCTTGCACAAAAAACAATTGAAAATCAGGAAGTTAAACTCGCTAAGCTGCAGCGTGAAGCCAGCGTTTCCTCAAAAGAACTAACCGAAGAACAGAAAGTTTCCGCTCAAGCACGTGCTAAGTTAACGCTTTTAAACAAACAACTCGCGGCGATACGCCAACAACTCACTCGCCTGTCTGCGGCACTCGACGCATCAGAAGCAAAATCGGAAGAGCAAAAAGCCCGAATTGTCAATTTGGGTTCGCGCTTGAATTTGGCACTTGCCAGTAAAGTAGAAGAGTTAGCGCGCTACCGTTCGGAATTCTTCGGTAAGCTGCGTGAACTTCTCGGGGATCATCAAGACGTTCGGGTTGAGGGGGACAGATTTGTGTTTCAATCGGAAGTATTATTTGGTTCTGGATCAGCAGATTTGGTGGGTGTTGGGCGCAATCAAATATCCCGCTTATCAAAAACATTAAAAGAAATTGCGAAACGAATTCCAAATGAAATTGATTGGGTATTACGGGTTGACGGGCATACCGATCGCCTTCCAATTCGTACCACGCAATTCCCGTCGAATTGGGAGCTGTCTACAGCGCGTGCAGTGGCAGTGGTTAAACTTTTGATTGCTGACGGTTTACCACCACACCGTCTAGCGGCGGCCGGTTTCGGAGAATTTCGCCCTCTGGACAAATCAAATTCACGCACCGCATTACGGCGGAACCGACGTATAGAATTCAAATTGACGGGCCGATAAACATATCAAACCCAAGATCGACCAGAATTTGACTCATACATCAACCAAACATATAGGCACCAAAGGATCCAGCGAAGGCAGCACAGCCGGCGCTATACCAGCAAGTATTAGACCAAACAACGATGTAATAGCACCACTGGTAATAAGGATTCCAAATGCAAAGGATAGTTGAACGAATGTGGCAGGAATACTGAGTATCCGACGCACATTGATAAATTAGTCTATTGGGTCGCGGGTCC
>CAYZMI010000161.1:0-3487 GCA_964479475.1 uncultured Rhodospirillaceae bacterium
ACAAATGTACCGTCGTCTGATACAACTAGTTGGCTGCCTGCGGGGCGAGGCGAGGAGCCCCAACTGCTTACAACAGTAGCTAGTGCTACCTGTTTCCCTGCATTTAGCCATTTATGGGCTTCATCCAAGACATGTTCGTCCGAAACAGAGCTTAAATCGCTTGTAGCCATTCTGACATTCCCTCCTGTCTTCGTATAAGCTGCCGATTCAACGTATTGATTAGCTCAGCTAGACTTTCAAGATTGTGTACTGGTCGGAATTCGTCAACATGCGGCATTATAGCGCGAATGCCTTGTGATTTTGGTTCAAATCCGTCGAAGCGGAGCAACGGATTAAGCCATATTAGACGGCGACATGACTTATGTAGACGTTCCATTTCTAAATTTAAACCGCGTCCGGCATCGCGGTCGAGACCGTCCGAAATTAATAAAACGACAGCTCCTTGACCCAGTACTCGGCGAGACCAAAATTTGTTGAAATCACCAAGACTTTCACCAATTCGGGTGCCGCCAGACCAATCTTCAACTGCTTCGGTACAATTATTAATGGCGATGTCGATATCTTTATTTCGCAAATAACGGGTGACGTTAGTAAGTCGGGTGCCAAAAAGAAAGGTATATACCCGGTCTCTGTCATTGGTAATTGCGTGCATGAAGTGCAACAGCATGCGTGTATAGCGACCCATGGACCCGGAAATGTCACATAGAATTACCAAAGGGGGTGGGCGTTTCCGGCGTTTTTTGTATTGAAGCGGTATAACCGATCCACCCGAGCGTAAAGCCGCACGCAGGGTTGCCCGCATATCAATGCGGATTGGGCGCTGGCTAACCTGGAAACGCCGTGTTGGTATTTCGTGGATTGGGAGCCGCATTCGTGCAATAGCAGCCTTAGCCGCCGTGATTTCATCAGTGGACATATCCTCGAAGTCCATTTTTTGAAGAAGTTCGTTTGACGACGCGGTCATCGTCGCTTCTACATCGATTTCGGGCTCCTCCTCTTGCTCCGGGTCTTCACCATCTTTTCCTTCCGGGTTCATTGCTTCCATTACCCGGCGATTTGGGGGATCCTCCGGCGGAAGTTCTTCTTCGCCAGGGTTTTGAGGCATAAGCAATCCGAGCATTCGTTCTAATAGATGTGGATCGCGCCAAAATATATGAAAGGCTTGGTCGAAGATCTCGTGTTGATCACGTCGATTAACGAAAATGGCGTGTAGCGTCCAATAAAAATCACGACGGCTTGCGATACCCACAGCCAGTACAGCGTTCACAGCGTCTAGAATTTTTCCCGAACCGACCGGCAAACCTGCAGACCTTAGCACTCGACCGAAATGCATTATGTTAGGCACGAGTTTGCTGCCTTCAAGCTGATCGAGAAGTGCTAATCCTGGTGTGGTACTGTCGTTTCCTTTTTCGGCCATGCGATCACGGCTGACGGGTGGTAAGGTCGGCTTTTACTTGGCTCAATAGGTTAGCCGCTTCGCTGCCCTTAATTTTCTCAATATCGTCTTGGTATTTGAGCAGTGTGCCAAGGGTATCGTTGACGGTTTCTGGGTCTAGGTCAATTTTATCTAATTGGACTAGAGCATTAGTCCAGTCAATGGTTTCGGCAACTCCCGGAAGTTTAAATAGGTCCATGTTCCGCAGGCGTTGCACGAAAGCAACGATTTGTTCGCTCAAAGCTTTGTCTGCGTTTGGTACCTTGACGTTTAGTATTTCTAATTCGCGTTTGGCATCCGGGTAATCCACCCAGTAATAGAAACAACGGCGTTTAATGGCGTCGTGAATTTCGCGCGTTCGGTTCGAAGTAATTATAACAAGTGGCGGCTGTTCCGCTGCAATAGTACCGATTTCAGGTATGGTGACCTGAAAGTCGGACAGGATTTCCAGCAAGAATGCTTCAAAGGGTTCATCTGTTCTATCCAATTCGTCGATCAGCAAAACCGGTGGTAATCCCGACAAATCGGGTTCCAAGGCTTGGAGTAGAGGGCGCTTTATCAAGAATTCTTCGGAAAAGATGTCCTTTTCTATCTGTTCGCGGTCGCGATCACCAGCTGCTTCTGAAATACGAATGTCGATCATCTGTCGACTGTAGTTCCATTCATATACCGCTGAAGATACGTCTAATCCTTCGTAACACTGCAGTCGTATCAAAGGTCTATCCAAGGTATCCGATAGGACCTTACCAATTTCTGTTTTCCCGACACCTGCTTCTCCTTCGAGAAATAAGGGTCTGCCAAGTTTTAGTGCCAGATAGAGTGCAGTGGCTAAAGATCTATCGGCGACGTAACGCCCTTTGGAAAGCAATTCCATCGTTGAATCGATAGATTCCGGTATTGACATACTCATGGCACTAAGTCTCAAACGGGTTAAGGGCTTTTAATACCGTACCTTGAAAATTTCTGCCGGCTGGCAGTTGGCCAATCTAATTGGTAGTCGATAGGCCTAACAGTTTCTTTACGACACCGTGTCGTGGTACTGCGTGGTATTAGCTGATCGCCTCTGCTACGGCGCGTTTAGCCATCACTGTTACTAGGTGCGCCCGATATTCTGCACTCGCGTGAATATCGCTGTTAAGATCCCCATCTGGAATTTTAATTTCGGCTACGGCCTCAGATGTGAATTGATCGACAAGCGCAGCTTCCATTTCTGGGACACGAAATGCACAAGCACCAGCACCAGTAACTCCGACACGCACATCCGTACCTGTTTGGGATACCATGACGCCTACGATACAATAGCGCGATGCTGGATTTGGGAATTTCATATAACCCGCTTTATCGGGGATCGGAAAATCAATCCGAGTAATCATTTCGCCTTCTTCAAGCGCAGTCTCAAACAGATCTTTAAAAAAATCATCGCCCGCAATGGTTCGACGATCTGTATGGATAGTGGCTCCAAGTCCTACGACTGCGGCTGGATAGTCTGCCGCGGGATCGCTGTTGGCGACAGATCCACCTATGGTTCCTCGGTTGCGGACCATGGGGTCACCAATGCCGCCAGCAAGTTTCGCAAGTGCTGGGATAGCTTTTTGAACTTCCGCATTGGTGTTCACGTGTGCGTGTCGGGTCATTGCCTTTATTGAAACGTTGTCTTCGGATACTTCAATACCAGAAAGGTCAGAAATTCCTGCAATGTCAATGACATCGGAAGGACGCGCCAAGCGCAATTTAAGTGTCGGCAGCAATGTCATTCCGCCGGACATAAATTTTCCTTCTTCTGCATCCGACTGGAGCTTTTTCGCCTCATCGATAGACGACGCTTTGTGATAGTTAAATTCATACATGATCAATAGTCTCCACTGATGCCATCCGGCCTTAAGTATTATTCAGAGCTTTCCACACGTTATGTGCTGTTGCAGGCATATCGATATGGGAAATTCCTTGCGTTGACAAGGCGTTCACCACGGCGTTTATGACGGCTGCACCCGCACCAATAGTACCGGCTTCGCCACAACCTTTCACCCCTAATGGGTTGTGCGGGCACGGTGT
>CAYZMI010000162.1:0-3481 GCA_964479475.1 uncultured Rhodospirillaceae bacterium
ACGTTTGCCACCCGTTGAACCTCAAATGCTATACCGACGGCAACGATGGGCACAGTTTGGCGCAAATATTTGAGCGTACGGTCGTAATATCCGCCACCATACCCTACTCTATTTCCATTTGGGTCGACGGCAAGTAGCGGCACAAGAAGAATCCGGGGAGTGAGTAGCGACGATGAGGCCGGCGGCTCGGAAAGACCATAGGATGCTTGTTCCATAGCCATTCCTGGTTGCCAACGCCGGAATAATAATGGCCTTGCACTGGTCTTAATTACGGGAAGTGCACACTGCACGCCTTCACCATGAAGATCAGATAATAGTTGACGTATATCCAACTCGTCGCGCATCGGCCAATACCCGGACACTATATCGCCTGAATTTACAACCAATCCCTGCCGCCGAGCATTTTGGAAATGGGTGACAATTGATTTAGATGCTTCCCGCCCACATTGACGATGTGCCACCCGGCGCATGGAACGTATTTTTTCTGCAAGCTCGTGTTTTGATATATCTACTAAAGTTTTCGTCACGCGTTCCTGGCAATTGTTAAAATTTGGGCCAAGCTAAATCCTTTTTTACAAGCGAGAGATGCCGCACGACCGTTCAACTATGTCATCCACCTAAGGCCCGCAATAGCAGGTGGGCGCCGTGATACCGAAACCAGGGTCCCGGCAGGGACAGCTCCCTATAGGTAGATATTGGCCCCGGGGATGTCGTGTCTCACGCGTCGCGCAGCACCACCCAGCTATATTTAGGCCGCCTCAAGCTGAGCCGCAATGACTTCTATACGCTTAGCTAAGTTTTCCATGGTCTGGGCGAAATTGTCGACTGTCGGCGATTTTTCCGAAACAACCTCTTCTTTATCCAATACGTTCAAAGTTTCCGATAATTCGTCAGCTATCAATAAACTCACCATTACCAAAAGCCGCGTATCGCCGACTTGCCCTACGTCGGAGATTAATCCCTGCATCCGATTATCGACATAACTGGCAAGCTTCTTGAGATGTTCATCCTGACCCTCATCGCAAGCGATCCGGTAGGAGCGGCTATTAATTACAACATCAACTTGTGCCATTGGCTTCGTCTTCCTTTAAAATCGTTCGGAGACGCTCGATACTATTATTTAACCGGTCCGATACCTTATGCGACCTCAATTGAAGTGCCTCAAAATGAGCACGAACCTGGGCTAGCTCAGTTACAACACCTTCTTCGTCAACCGAAGCTCCGCGAGGATTTTGTGCCGCTATTTCCAGACGCGCAAGTGCTTGGTCCAATCGTTCTTTCGCTTTTTCGAGCCGTTCCATACCGCACGAATTCCCTATACATTTTTTATTTCATCCAAGTGAGCATAAATTGTCCGCTGCAAAACCGTCAACCACATGGCAAACTCCTACACAATGACAAAACGCAAATCACCTAACCTCAAAAACAAATATTCGCGCGCTGTCGTAATCCATGGCTTAGTGGACGCTCGGAGGACTTGTCACATCGCCCGAGACTTGGGCGTTGAGATCCTACTCGTCAGTTCACCCGATGCTGTTTCGTACATAGGTCCCACATGGTTTTTCGACATCACTCTTCAGGTGAAACAAGAGTTTCCAGACGTGGTCATCGACGCAGTTCTCGATTGTGGGGATGCAGCCGGTGGTGCACTCGCAGCGTTGCGGGCCGGCATAAAATCTATCCACTATTCAGGCGAAAAGAACGTTGCGCATAAAATTGAAGACATAGCGAAACAACGAGGAGCAAAACTTTTGAGAAGCACACCACGCGCATTTGATCCACGTAGGTCCGCGAATCCAGATGGTGAGTTACGAGCATGGCTTGAAAATTCGACGACGTAACATTCGATATAAGCCCTTTAGGAATTTTTGGGTCGCTCAGAGTTGAGATTTCAATCATGTTTAATTTTTGTTACCCTAATGAATGTATCAAGGGTTTAGTTGTCTACTCGTTAGGCAATTAAATTATGAAATTTATAAGAATTTTGGGATTGGCATTATGAAGGTCACGCAACGCGTTAAGAAAATTCTTGGCGCATACGAATCTGACAATCCGGGCACCAAGGGAAATTTAGCCCGCATCCTTATGCATGGACGTCTTGGAGGTTCGGGTAAACTTGTGATTCTACCAGTAGATCAGGGCTTTGAGCATGGACCGGCACGTAGCTTTGCCCCCAACCCGGCCGGCTACGACCCACACTATCATTATCAGTTAGCAGTAGATGCTGGTCTCTCGGCATATGCGGCTCCACTCGGCAGTTTGGAGGCCGGCGCTGACAGTTTTGCCGGTGCCCTGCCCACCATCCTAAAATGCAACAGCGCCAACTCGCTATCGACTAACAAAGATCAAGCCGTTACCGCGACGGTGAATGACGCATTGCGACTGGGTTGCGCTGCCATTGGCTTTACCATCTACCCGGGTTCCGAAGATCAGTACGAACTGATCGAAGAAATTCGGGAACTCGCTGAAGAGGCCAAATCGGTTGGTCTCGCTGTGGTGGTGTGGTCCTATCCTCGTGGCGGAGTGATGACCCGGGAAGGTGAAACCGCCATGGATATCTGTGCCTATGCCGCCCACATGGCGTGTTTGATCGGCGCCCACATTATTAAGGTTAAACCCCCAACTGAAGCCTTGTTTCTGGAGGCAGCAAGCAAGGTGTATGAAGCACAAAAGATCGATGTGAGCACCTTAACCGTTCGCATTGCACATGTTGTCCAGTGTTGTTTTAACGGACGGCGGATTGTTGTGTTTTCCGGTGGTGAAGCCAAGGACCTTGAAGGCATTTACAACGAAGCGCGCGCCATACGGGACGGCGGCGCCAACGGTTCGATCATCGGCCGCAATACTTTCCAGAGGCCGCGGGACGACGCACTCGCAATGCTTGATTCCATCATCAAGATTTATCAAGGGAAACTGTAGACCGATTAGAGGTAGGTTTGCTACCCAGCAAAGCTAAAGGCATGAAAACACAAATAAATAGCAACGCTTTGTAATGACCCCGCCTAGATGCCGCCTATACTTGATCAGCCCTCCGAACGTAGACGGGTACGATACCCCCATTTTTTTAGGTGCGGTGGAAGAAGCACTCGATGCCGGAGACGTTGCCTGTTTGCAACTTCGCCTTAAAGAGCTTCACGACAATGTCGTCAAACGCAGTGCGGATTTGCTGAGGCCAATTGTGCAAGACCACGATGTCGCTTTCATAATGAATGACCGGCCCGATTTAGCGCGCGACACAGGTTGCGACGGCGTCCATCTAGGGCAAGACGATTTATCATATAAAGAGGCACGACGGATCCTCGGCGATGACGCCATCGTGGGCATGACCTGCCACAATTCTATCCACTTAGCTATGGAGGCTGGTGAATTGGGCGCGGACTATGTAGCATTTGGGGCTTTCTTCGAAAGTAATACCAAAAAGCGCAAATTCGTTGCGGAACCCACAATTCTTAAATTATGGGAAAATACTACCACGCTGCCA
>CAYZMI010000163.1:0-3465 GCA_964479475.1 uncultured Rhodospirillaceae bacterium
CAGCAACAAAACCAAGTAGGGCTATCATGCCCTCCTTTATTTTTTTATAAGTTTCGGTCATTTTAGCGATCATGATTTATCTTTTGTCTTTTTGACTGCATCGGGTATATTATAATGATATACACAAACTACATGATTGTTATCACTTGCTATAGTTACACTTTTGCCCCTTATCTTAACCAAGTCTTTTTCCATCCTTTCATTTTTCCATATCGTGTTCTCAAAAGTCAAATGGTTTTCTTCTAGTATGGTTTCAAATTGCTCTACTGTGCAATTAATGGGAATATCAACCTTAACGTAATGACTCAATTTTATTCAACCCTTATGTATGCAACATAACACAAATCACCAGCAGAACCCAACGCACCATTTAACCTAATGCTATATTCATCTGTGATATAAAGTGGTACCATAGCACTTGTTTGAGTATCTGCATTTGATTTATCACCAAGTACAGAACCTATTACACCATTATTTGAAGCTGACTTCTCTTGTAGTAGAAGTTCACTGTTCGGACTTGCAACCTCCATAATAGTTAAAGCACTATTTTGATTATTCTCAGTTATTCCATATGTGACTGCTTTAAAGACTTGCCCACTTGATGGTGTCACGCTATCTCCATGACTTGAGAGCTTTGCAGCAAATACTGAACCGACCGCCAATTAAGTAACCTCCGTATTATTGAAAGCACTCATAAGATTGAGACCTATACCATCAGTAACTGGAGCAGCTGAACCAGCTGGATCACCAAATAATAAAGCGAGTAGCTGCGATTTAGTTAAACCAGCTCCTCCTCCTTGAGTTGCCATTTTTAAAATTCCTCCTGAAAGGATTCTTGAACTCTTACGGTATTCGTACCGCTTACGGACTTTAAAATAAAACTACCAGTGCAGTCGTCTCCATCAGATACTTTATAGTTAATGAATCCGTCTGGAGCTATGGGATAACCAGAAGTCTCTGGTTGACTTGGATTGTCTACAAGACTAACTCTAGCTGTACCGAGATTTGTAATATTGCAAGTCAATCTATTCGGATCTACTTGAAGAACTCTATGTGCTGCTGTTGTTACATCTACAAACTGATTACTTCGTCTTATCCTTACGGGCATAATCTTAGCCTCTATAATTCCTTATCATTCTTGCTTTAGTAGCCTTAGAGAATCTTTTGTTTGCCCTGACCATCTTTGAAAATTGTGCCTTAGACACCTTACGTTTTCCTCTAGTCTTTCGTGTTGTTCTCTTAGTTGTTGTAGTCTTTCGAGTAGTTCTTCTCTTTCTTCTCTTAGGTTCATAAGCTCGTCTTGCTGTTTTTCTTCTTTGTCCTTTTCTTGTTGACTTACGTTTTTTTCTTCTCTTTGGTTTATCGTTTTCAAGTAACAGTAATGCTCCTAATGCTAAAACTGCGGGATTTCTAAGTAAGTGCATTAAAGGGAATTTCAATAATATTCCTCTCCATAAATTAAGGCTGGGGGTGTTGGTGTGCCTTGTGGAACTGGTTCATCTACAGGTATACTCAATATAGTTCCTCTTGATTCAATCGGATTAAATGAAGTAGGAATTAAACGACCTCCTATATTGATTAGTCTTTCAATTGGATCTAAAAGTGAATTTATTCCAAATGAGAATTGGGAAAATTCTGAACCCAATACATCAAATGGTAAAACGCCTCTTGTGAACGTGTCCAATCCTGAACCTAACGATTCAAAAACATTTCCAATACTTCCAACTGCTCCAGTAGCTTGAGTGAATCTTGAGGGACTTCTCAAAGCTAAAAGAATAGCTGCACCAATAAGCAAGGAATTGGGAATTTTACGACCTAAAAGACGCACCATTTTTAGTTTAAACCTCTAATCTATTCTACTTAGATAGAATGTTGCACTAACTGGTGCTTCTGCTCCAGTTGTAGAACATAGACTTAAGACAGGTGTGCTAGAACCATCAGCAACAAATACTGGATATGGACCTCCCATATTGGTCTGAAGTGGATGCAATCGGTCATTCACTGAACGTGATGGAATTGTGCCGACAGGTAATTCTCGATTCTTCATAATCATTCTTGCTCCTATCAAAGTTGGTGATATACAACGCCAACCAAGAACCGCGTAATTTCCGGATTCAACATCAGCGAGATTACTGTCTGCAAGGCTAATAGACGCAGACCACTCGTTTGCCGGTCCTGTAGATGCTGCACTTAGATCAACAAATACCTCATTTGTAATTGTTCTAGTTGTGTTCTGTGTTATCGGATTGTTAGAAACAAGCAAAGCTTGACTTGTTGGAACTGATGCAACATTTGAAGATTGTACTATAGATTGAACGTTATCGTTTGGTCGTGCCATTGTTGCAGGAAAAGCGAATTGCTGTACTGAATCCTGTATCTGACTTGCAGCTGTACCAGCTGAAATTGCATTAGATTCATAAGGTGAGTTTGCAATAAGTGGGCTTGTGATTCTTGCTCTTGTAGTGTTGGCATTACCAACCGCATAAGTACCAATTACTTTTACTGCATCTGGACGTAATCTAATATTATTGCCTTCTGTTGTGAAATATAGATCATTCGCTACTGGTGCGAGATTCTTATCGGTGTTCGCTGTAAAAGCACTTGTAGAAGAAAAGAGTACGGGACAATATGGTATGATTAATACACCTCTGTCATTCTAGGGCTTTGAGCTGGTGAGCCTGTTGCTCGAGCTGTTGCACCTGTTAATGTGGATAAAGCACCACTTGCTAGAAGATAGCCTAAAATTCCAGCCGTGCCTCCTACTTTGTAGGCTACTGCAGAAGATGCAATAGTTTCAAATTGTCCTGTTGGAACTGGAACGCCGATGCCTCTTAATGCATTCCATACGCTAGACGCGCCTAATCCAATGACAACCCCTTCACTAGCAGTGCCGAGAATTTTAGCTAAGTTATTTACTGTAGCCCCTCCAGGTAATCTTTTTGGAGTGGTCGAAATGAACTTGGATATAGCCATAATGACTTATACTAAGCTTAATTTGTATTTATAGCTATCTCATGCCCTCTAAATCAGAATAAGTCTGTTGTTGTGGTTCTTTTTTCTGAATAAGGTTAGAAATAAGGTTTTTTACTGCTGGTTTAGAAGATAAGGACTCATACATATCTAAATAACCCTCCAATCTATCGGGGTTTTCCTGTAGTTTCTCGTATAAATCGGGCATGAAACTATTAAGGGCTAATCCTACAGGGCTTTCAAATAATGTATCAATCAGATCAAGCTTTGCCGATTTGCTTAACTTAGTCATCTTAGTTTTATTCGCTGACTCGCTTAATTTTATCTTATGATAGGTTCGTTTCTGTGTCAGTCTTACGATATTAGGCATGAATAATAGATTAATCGCTATAGAGGTTACAAAAGCGATTAGGCAAATTAAGGCAATTTGAGGTATAGCGATCAATCTAAACCCTATACGATTCATTCATATTTATAATTTCTATTGAATTCTAT
>CAYZMI010000164.1:0-3438 GCA_964479475.1 uncultured Rhodospirillaceae bacterium
ATGGGTAACCCCGTGTCTCGCAAGCGCATCGACGATGGCGTTGATCACCACGCCGAGCGCTGGCGTTGTCCCTCCCTCGCCCCCACCCCGCACGCCTAGTGGGTTGGCCGGCGTCGGAACCTCCATAATTTCCGTCGAAAACCAAGGGTAGGTATCAGCGCGTGATAGCGCGTAGTCCATCAGTGAGCCGGATAGAAGCTGACCCGTTTTCGAATCATAACAAACATTTTCCAACAGCGCCTGGCCGGCCCCTTGGGCGATCCCACCATGTGTCTGACCGTGCAGTATCATTGGGTTGACGGCGGTGCCCACATCGTCGACTGCGGCGTAGTCGATGATCTCCAACGTGCCCGTTTCGGGGTCGATCTCTACCTCGCATACATGGGCGCCATAGGGGTAGCCTGGTGTATCAATTTTTGCTGTGTGTTCAGCGGACAGAGTTTCCCCGCGGGTTTCGGCAGTTTTAGCGACGGCAAAGATATTTACACTGTGGTCGGTACCTTTGATGGTGAATTTACCGTCTGCGAACACGATGTCGGCGGGTGCTGCTTCGAGCATGTCTGATGCAATTGGGATCGCTTTTTTGATTACGAGCTCCGACGCGCAGCCCATGACGATACCTGCAATCCGCATCGAGCGCGCGGAATGCGAGCCGCCGCCTTCGACAACGATATCGGTATCGCCAGTGATTAGTTTGATGGAGTTGAATGGTACGCCTAGCCATTCACTGACACATTGGGCAAAAGCGGTTTCGTGGCCCTGCCCGCTTGACAACGTGCCGATCACAATTTCGACTTCGCTTGTACGGGGTTGGATGGTGATCTCCGCCCGTTCGATTGGGAAGCCGCCGGTGATCTCGATGTAGTTGGCTAACCCGATTCCGCGCAATTTGCCTCGGGTTCGTGCCTCGGCGCGACGCGGTTCGAACCCGTCCCAGTTGCCGATTTTTAGAGCACGCTCCATCGCATCGGGGAAGTCACCGCTGTCATAGGTGAGCCCAAGAGCTGTCTTATAAGGCATTGCATTAGGCTGAATTAGATTTCGGCGACGGATCTCTATTCGGTCGAATCCATGCTCCGCTGCTGCCAAGTCGATCAGCCTTTCCATCGCATACATCGCCTCAGGCCGCCCGGCGCTGCGATAAGGTGCTGTCGGCGGGCTATTCGACATCACTGCTCGGCCGTGCACAAACACCTTTTCGATAGCATAGACGCTAGGCATCAATTCGCAGGACTTGTTGAGCGGGACAAAACTGACTGTATAACCACCCACATTGCTTATAAGCGAAGATCTAAGCGCAAGGAATTTACCGTCAGCGTCCAACGCTAATTCGTTATCGATATTGAGATCTCGGCCCTGATAGTCGCTTAGAAATGATTCACTACGGCTGGCTGTCCACTTCACTGGTCGCCCCAGCCTGCGTGCGGCCCAGGCTGTGATGGCGTATTCGGGGTAAGTCCAGTTTCTCGTCCCAAAATTTCCCCCCACATCGTTCGCAATCACTCGGACCCTGTCTTCCGCGATTCCCAAGACCTTGGCGATATCGCGCTTTACCCGAACTGGATTGTCTCCGCCACAATAGAGCGTGAGGCGATTTGTCTTGGTGTTGAAGACAGAAAGGGCGGAACGCGGCTCCATCATCACGCCGGTGATGCGTTGCACCTGACTACGAAATCGAGAAACATGAGGGGCGTTGTCGAATGCGGCACTGGCTCCCGCTTCGTCGCCGAACTCCGCATTGATGCAGGTATTGGCGGGTACCTCGTCCCAAATTTGAGGAGCGTTAGGCTCAAGTGCACCTGCGGTGGTAGTCATGACGCCCAGCGGCGCGTAGGTTACAGACACCCGCTCGGCACCCTCAAAAGCGGCGGCGGCGGATTCGGCAATCACCGCGGCCGTTATATCGCTGACGAACCGCACACGGTTGCCATTGATCAGTGGTAGCGGTGTCGTTCTGCGCGGAGAGCCGTCCGTATTTTCAAGTGGCGCATCGACTGAACTTCGGAAGCTAGAATAGGATGGGATGGTACCGATCCCATCCACCTTGAGTTCGGCGGCGGTCAGCACGTCGACAACGCCCGGTACGGTATGGGCGGCAGATGCTTCAATATCCTTGATTGTGGCGTGCGCGTGAGGAGCGCGTACCATTATCGCGTAGAGTAGACCGTTTTCCATTACGTCATCGGTATAGCGACCACGCCCTCTCAGCAGGCGCAAATCCTCTTTCCGCAAAACCGGCTTGCCGATTCCCCCGCTTTCAACTCTACCGTTCATCATAATAAATTTCGTAACCCCATATGGTGCAGAGCATACAGGCGTGTACGCATCAGTGTCCAAGCGCTACAACGAGGACTTAAAAAATTGGGGTCTCAAGACGTTTTGGCCATCTACGGGCCTGACGCAACAAGGTTGAAATAAATACAAGTTCAGTACGCTCAACATAAAGTCTATTTTACGCCTACCGCGCTTGGTTCCGTCTTGGACTAAAACGTCGTAAGAGCGCGTGGAATGTCACTGAAAAAATAACGCTGTCAGTTCATCGGCGTGTGGGAAGGTAGGACCGAGATCGTCTTCTCCGCTTTCCCACGAAAATGCAGGTTCGGAAGGTTCTCGCTTTGGTTCACAAAATGGGGAGGCCAAAAAAATCTTGTCCAAACCCTCTTTCGATTTAAATTCAATTTGTCCGAGCGAGAAAGGTACCAACGAATTTTGTTGGTGCCTTTTCTGTGGGCATGAAAAAAGCTTCCTTATGGCAGTTTGTGACGATCTGATGGACTTCTGGATTGAACTTCTTTCAGCGCGACACAGCATTCCAATTCGCGTACGACAACCATGCGCAGCATAGCTGCCACAGTCGCCGCCGTCGGACGGATTCTGCTTAGCTCTGGTGTGGCGTGGGCAGGTTATCACCTATTGTGTAGGGAAAAGAATTATGGGGAAGATGATGAAGGGGCAGTGTTTTTGTGGTGCAGTTGAATTTGAAATCTCTGGTGCGCCCACTGTGATGGGTTACTGCCATTGTGATGATTGTTCAAGTTGGGCCGCCGCGCCCATCAATGCATTTAGCCTTTGGCCCCGCGACAGCTTCAAGGTTACCAAGGGGGATGAAAACATAACTAGCTTCAGCAAGACGGGAAAGGCCCACCGAAAATCTTGTATGACCTGCGGTGGAAATCTATTTAACGATCTTCCAAGTATGGAATTAGTGGGCGTTTATCCGAGTGTGGTTCCAGACCTCAAGCACGAGCCAACATTTCATGTTTGCTATAAGGAAAAGACTATCTCTATTAAGGATGGTCTACCCAAATTCAGTGATTTTCCAACTGAGTTTGGTGGTTCCGGCGAAATGTTACCAGAATAGTCTTGCCCTACGGTGACAAAAAAACGCCGCGCCGTCCGCACCGCCCTCTCAAACGACTTCTTAAAGTTAGGCACCAT
>CAYZMI010000165.1:0-3397 GCA_964479475.1 uncultured Rhodospirillaceae bacterium
ATTATTTACTAGGCTTACCTGGAATCCATTTCCCAGATATACAAGTGATCTACTCCCATCCTCAAGCGTTGGCCCAATGCCAAACATTCCTCGATCAATGTTTCCCAAAAGCAACTCGGACAGCTTCTCTAAGTACAATTGCTGCAGTAGCAGATATGCGTAACAGCCAGATACCAGCTGCCGCTATAGCGCCCAAACGTGCGGCAGAACTGCACAATGTCGAAATAATTGGGCAAGACATCCAAGACAATTCTAATAACGTAACCAGATTCGTTGTTTTGGCGCCTCAGGATCATGACCGAACCGGATTTGATAAAACGTCAATCTGTTTCTCGTTCAATCAAGACTCTCCGGGCGTTTTATACGACGTGTTAGGGGAATTCGCCGAAAGGAATATAAACTTGGCTAAGATCGAGTCACGGCCTACAAAAGAACTCTTAGGACAATATATTTTCTTAGTCGACTGTGAAGGTCACAGGGAAGAGCCATTAGTTAATAAAGCATTGTCCTTGATATCCGAACGTGCCAACATGTTCAAAATATTAGGCTCATATCCGCGTTGGGATTCTTAAAAAATGGCCGGCATATAAACTGCCGGCCATTTTTTTACGCATTTGGGAAAGAAACCGTTTTATTCACCTAGATCATATGGACAAAATTCATTGCATCAGTGCAATTAACCTTTAAGTATGGCTTTGGACCCCGTTGCCCGAAAAATCTTCCACTGTACTGGCGACGGTATTCTTTTGAAATTTTTCCTTTACTGTACCCAAATAATCCTCAGCTTTTATACGATAATCACCAGCTTTAACCTTAAAATCCGTTGCCTTAGATTTAACTATTTGGCGGGATTCCTTACCAGTCTTAGGGGCTAATAAAATACCAGCAGCAGTCCCAACTAATGCACCTGTTATGACTCCTGCAATTAAGCTATTACTCTTCATCACCTTTCCTCCACTCTCGATTTTTTAAGTTTTCCACCAAAGCCCAAACGCGATTAACGGTCTCTAACATCGGTGCTACCAGATTAACTGGCTGAGACACCAAACTCAATATTAAATTAGAACTCTCTTCTAGATTTCTTGATGTCTTAAGCAGTGAAGGATATAACTGTCGGTATATCTTCAGTACTAACAAGCCGATCACTACTAATATAATAATAAAAACGGCCGAGTTAACAATAATAAAAATATCACGGATTAACTCTATTTTAGTGCCTGAATCCATCAATTCCCCTAAACTAATGTTAGTCCAATAGATTAACGTAGCAAAATACGGTATATAGTAGCACCCTGATTTTGAAACACTCTTTCTATCAAACCGTCTGAAACCATTCTATCAAATTTATCTAAGCCTACACTAGAATAATACGAGTTCTCCAACTCTCCCACGTAAATCAATGATACTTCATACTTAGTTAAAAGTGCTCTCGTCAGATTAATATCTTCTAAATCGTAGATCAACTCAACGTCCTTAGCTCTTTCCAAAATTAAATCTTGGTAATCATTCCTTTGTTGTGTCTGATGCCAAGGCCATCCTAAAATAGTTGGCAATCCGGTGTGAGCAGACACCCGTCCGTTCCAACGATATTGAGAATGATGCGCCTCCAAAATAACGGGAGAGCCATATATATTAGTTTGCAACCACTGAATGGCCTCTAAGTCCCATTTAAGATCTAACTGGGCATTGTCCTCCCAATGTTGAGCTTTCTCCATATATGCCACACCGTCTAGAGTCATATCAGTTCTCTGAAATCTGTCATTTATTCTATCTAAAGTGCCCAATACAGGGTAAATTAAGGTAGATATCATCAAAACCACCGCAATACTAAGCCATACTCCTGATAAGTACCTATATCGCTTACCCCGAGTCCAGACCACATGCAAACGTTGAAGCACTATAAATCCCATATAGCTAGTAGCGACACCGAACAACACCCACACCTCCAAGTACAGTTTAAACAGGGTATTCATTCGGCCTATATCACCAGATATATGGACAAATTCAACTCCGATACTGATAGTTAACGCCATACTCAATAAGAGCAAAGGTATAATGTGAATGGTATGTTTCGAAGGTTTCCTGGTAAGCTCTATTAGCATAGCTAGCACAGACATACCCAATAACATAACCAAACAGGCGGCTGTCCAATATTCCGCTAGTACCAAATAAACGACAAAAGCCAAACATACCAACGCAATGATAAGTCCAGTTAGTTCGTAAGGTAACAACAAATCCTTATTGCGAACCTTGACCACTATCTCCAGCACAATACGAGATATTTTTAAACACAAGAAACTTACCGCAATAAATAAAAACCAACCAAATATAACAAGATAACTACTTAGGGGTGTTCTCCACCGGGAAATGTCTATCCCGGCTCCAAAAGTTTCGTATGATTCATGGAATTCGAAAAAAAGAATCCAGCTTGCGCCTACAATACTGAAAACTAAGAAAGAAAAGAGTAATAATTTTTTTAATTTGGCAATCTCCATTGACTGCACACTTAGCCCTAAAAATGCAATAGACAACAACAAATAAGTAGGATAATCCCAACTGTTTATTACCCATAAACTCCCTAAGCCCAACGCGAATATTCCACAGACAATGATCTTCCAAAGGACTTTTGAAGTTTTAAACTGAAACTGCAAATTAATTCCTAGACCTATCACTAACATTGCAAAAGGCATGTTCATCAGATGTGGATGAAGGTCAGCAAATAAAAACGAAAAAAATGGGAATTCAGTTATGTGATGAGAAATCTCAGTTGCGCCATCCACAGTTGTAGGCAACCAAAACGCTATTAGTGAGCCTTCGACGTTGCTAAGTGCAGGTATCAATCTACTACTACGCCAAAAATCAAAGGTTTGGTCGCCGTTGATATCACTTTGATTCATCTGTAACAGCTGGATAATACCATCCAAATTACCAACCACTACGACACCAATAGCAGAAGCAATACCAACCAATACAGGTATTGGGACCCGAGATTGCACCAGCATAAGAGGAGGCCAAACGCAAGAACGCAAAAGGTTTGGGTAGGATCGCAAATTACTCAATTTAGGATTATTTCTCAAATCATTTGGATACGGTTCGAAACTACCAATACCAGTTCTCAATCTTGAATCTACCATTCCAATTTTGCATGCGATATTGTAGCCCAAACTAAACGCTCCACTAACGCTCAAAGCAAAAAACGTAGGTATGGCTAAATTGAAAGCCGTAGCAGGTATCACTCCCGCAATTTTGACCGGGAGTGATACCAGAAAATACCCCCAATAATAATAATTCAGGTATCCCCCCGAAAACCAAGGATCATATGGAGGGAATAAGCTAGAGCGGACAACAGCATTGAGATAAGCCAATTCCATCGGTTTCTCTCCACCCCTAAATGGGT
>CAYZMI010000166.1:0-3364 GCA_964479475.1 uncultured Rhodospirillaceae bacterium
TGTTATTCATGTCCATGGGTGCCGTATTGTACCGCACGGGCACAATAAAAGGCTCAGAGCTGGGTGGGCTATATAAGTCTATGCCATGGACGACAGGCTTTTGTGTTGTCGGTGCTGCTTCCATCTCCGCCGTTCCATTATTTAGTGGTTTTATCTCGAAATCCCTGATCATTTCAGCCGCTGCGATAGAGGGACATTGGATCACTTGGGCCATCCTCCTCTTCGCATCCGCTGGCGTTTTCCATTATTCAGGTATTAAAATACCCTATTTTGCATTTTTTCAGCACGATTCAGGGAAACGTCCTGAAGAAGCACCCATGAATATGCTTGTTGCCATGGGAATTGCTGCTTTCCTATGCATCGGCATCGGTGTGTTCCCTCAATATCTTTATGATATATTGCCCTACAAAGTGGATTATGTACCCTATACAACCACACATGTAATAACCCAATTACAGTTACTCCTCTTCTCTGCTCTTGCATTTGGTTGGTTGATGCGAACGGGGCTGTATCCGCCTCAACTAAAATCAACCAATTTAGATTTCGATTGGACATATCGACGATTGCTACCAGCATCGATAAAGGCACTTGCCCAAGTTTATGTCCCTGCTGATCGAAAGGTGCGTTCTTTATTTCTTCGTCGCGTTGAGCGGTTCATCGCTGGTGTTTTTCGCCATCATGGACCGGAAGGCGCATTAGCCCGATCTTGGCCTACCGGGTCGACCGTTCTCTGGGTGGCGGTACTACTGGCTATCTATATGATTTTCTATTTTGTCTAACTAGGCAAACCCATTTCAACGGTAAATAATACTAAAATCGGCGAAGTCGACAACCTCGTCCTTTAGATTGATTTTATCTTTTAAACTGCGGTAGATACCCCATTTGGGACGGAGAAATTCCGCACCGTTTTTCCACATAGGGATCTTATTGTTACGATAGAAAAACATAATTTTATTAGTTTTTATGGATTTAATTTCAACGGAGTATTTACCTTTCTCCCCATAGGTAATTTTTTCGATGACTTTTATCCATTTACCTAGAAACGGTTTTAATTGTTTCCAATACAAAATTCGGCTTGTCAATTTGTTTGCGTAACGCAACTCAAACCGGTTTGGTGCGCCCTTTCGGCCCTTGCGAGCAGTCAGAGTAATCAGAGGCATCCTGGCTTCTATACCACCAACAGCTTTGATTTGATGTAGATGTGTGAAGCGTCGCGACGGCCGAAATTCTGATGAGAGCCTGAATTTCCAACGATAAATATATACATCGCCGCTGACAGCTTTCAAGAATTCCGGCGATTTTGCATAAACCTTAATCTCAATACGCTGACGATCATCCTTTTTACAACGGTCGTTATCAAAATCCCGATGTACATGAAACCTAAATACATACCGGTTTAACGTTCGGTCAAATAACTGAGTAATATGTGGTCCAAACTCTTTATGGGCGCAATCAGGGGTTTCAATAGCATTTCCCTCTGGTGCCAAAACATTATTGATTACCGAATAGGCATAAGAAGAACTAGTCGCCTTGAGTTCAACGGCAAAAACCAACTGAGGTGTATTTTGTAGAACCAGCCAAAATGCGAACACATTTAGGGTTAATCTGATAAACCGGACAGACATAATGAATTACAATATCTAGAAAGGCGTTCGAAAGAGCAGACACCTACGATTTTATATGTTCAACGACTAATTCGTTATATCAAACCCCAAACTAAACTGGCTAAGCGGCAACCCTAGCCAACTGTTTTTCCCATGCATCCATGAAACCCTTAGACTCGTTGTCGCCCAAATGCCCCAGTGCCTGAGCAACGAAGTCATAACCGACTAAGTCATTCCATGCCTCAATCAATTTTAGAGTTAAAGGCCCCGGTAATTCGTTTCCAATGTTTCTGCCATTTAATTCTCGAACTGGGGTAATCGAGCCACTAGTGCCACTGAGAAATGCTTCATCCGCAGTGTACATGTCGAATGGTGTAAAATCTCCTTCCACGACCTCAATACCTAATTTTTCAGCTAGTTCGAATACAACCTTTCTCGTAATACCACCCAGAACCGTACGCGCGGTTGGCGTATATAATTTACCATTCGATACAAAAAATACGTTGGTAACATTAGTTTCAGAAAGATTTCCATCAATATCCAGCATCAGAGGAACCGCATGGGGGTCCACCTGTTGTGCTTCGAACAATGCCTGGTTGTGATTCATTTTATTCGTGATTTTAGCCTTTGGACTGAGACATTCTGGTGGAATACGCCGCGTAGCCGGTGTCACCAAAATTACACCTTCAAGATATTGCGAGGCGTATTGGATGAAATCTACTGGTTGAAGGAAGACCGCAACCGTAGGACCAGTGGTTGTCGCGGTACCGGGTACCCGCGGTCCACGCGTTATCACGTGCCACAGCGAGTAGTCGTCATTATCTCCAATCAACTCAAGATTCCGTTCAACAAGTTCGTTACAAATTCCTTCCATCTCGACAGCTGATTCCGAAATTTCAATTCGACAATAATTGAGTGAATCATACAATCGGTCGAGATGATCACTAAGTCGGAAAAGTTTATGTCGAAACGTCCGAGTCGCTTCGTAAATTCCGTCCCCTGACGTAAAGCCACGATCAAATATTGAGACGGTCGCTTTACTCTCCGGTACAAAATTCCCATTTAAATAGACATCACGTTCTTCCATACATCTAGCCCCCTGAACCTTGAATTGCCCGCCAAACATTTTGAGATGATATAGGAAGCTCCAAATGTCGAATACCATAAACCGACAATGCATCAACAATCGCATTGCTGATCACTGCTGGCGCCGGCGCCGTACCACCCTCGCTTCCCGGTTTAATACCTAGCCGGTTGGTTGGACTAGGAATTTCGGTGATTGCGGTATCAAAGAATAGTAAATCGCTAGCCCGCGGAATTGCATAATCCAAAAACGTACTCGCTCGCATTTGGCCAGTATCAGGATCATAACTACACGCTTCCATCAACGCTTGCCCCACACCTTGCGCAATTCCGCCGTGGGTCTGGCCGTGGATAAGTAATGGATTAATCGCATTTCCCACGTCGTCTACGGCAGTATAACGCACCAATTCAACCACTCCCGTATCGGCATCGACTTCGACCTCAACCACCTGGGCGCCATTACCAAATACTGCCCGCCGAAATTCGATTTCAGCGGCGGCGGCCAATGGTCCTGTGAGCGCTTCCGGCAATTTCTCTCCGACTTGTGCCGCTGCAGCTGCCTCAAACAAACTAAGAGTATAATCCGTACCAATTACGCAAAATTGGCCATTTTCATATTGGATATCTGTATCGGCCACTTCCAAATAATTTGATGCTATTTGCCGACCTTTTTCGAT
>CAYZMI010000167.1:0-3348 GCA_964479475.1 uncultured Rhodospirillaceae bacterium
TCTTGATGAAACTCAAATAGACCTTGTTTGCCTTGCGGGTTTTATGCGTCTTCTAACGCCGAGATTCGTAAAGCAATGGCATGACCGTCTTATCAATATTCACCCTTCGCTTCTTCCGGCCTACAAAGGATTGGACACACACAAACGCGTAATCGCGGATGGTGTTCGCATTACCGGGTGTACTGTTCACTTTGTTCGTTCGAAAATGGACGAGGGGCCCATAATCATTCAAGCGGCGGTGCCAGTTGCGCCAGGGGACGATGCGCAGACTCTAGCCGCACGGGTTCTCGCAGCGGAACACTACTGCTACCCCATAGCAATGAGGATGATTGCGGAAGGCCGCGTGAATGTGATAGACGAGGTCGTTCTGATAGAAGGGGTCCACACCTCAGCTTCTCGCCTCGTGAACCCTGAAATAAGAAGAGACGCATGACGAATTATAAGGTGCAACGAAAAACGTATATTATGGATAGAGAATAGAGAGTAGGAAAATGGCAAGTGACGCTGATGCTGTTACAAAACAGTCAAAAGAGGGATACAGAACCTTTTGTATCTTGTTTACATCCTCGACAGTCGGTGTGCTCGTTTTATTGGCGCTAATGGCAATTTTCCTAATTTAACATTCGTCAAAAGACGACAGCCAAATTCGCAGAGCATAGGATCGGTAGCTCACCCCACAATATCGACTTGACTGAAAAAATAAGCGATTTCAATTGTCGCGTTTTCCGACGAATCTGATCCATGTACGGAGTTTGCCTCGATTGATTCGCCAAAAGCCTGTCGGATGGTTCCTTCAGCCGCATTTGCAGGGTTAGTTGCGCCCATCACCTCACGATTTTTTGCGATCGCTCCCTCCCCCTCTAAGACCTGTGCAACTACTGGTCCCGAACACATAAATTCACACAAATCATTGAAAAATGCGCGCTCCGCATGCACCGCGTAAAATCCCTCAGCTTGCTCACGTGTCAACCGCAATCGCTGTTGCGCAACAATCCGAAGACCTGCCTCTTCCAACCTGGCATTTATATGGCCAGTTAGGTTGCGGCGCGTCGCGTCGGGTTTAATAATCGAAAGTGTGCGTTCAATGGCCATGGAGCCAGATCTCTCAATTGTTTGGGTAAAGGCGCGGCCTTATATACGCTCTTTGCGCGCGGAGCAACCTCGACCTTTATGCCGATCACTGACTTAGATACAATTATTGATTACGTATCTGCCTTTTGTTCCCAACCTCCATTTTCATTTTGTTGCCAATAGGTCAAGTTATACCCTGCATCAGAATATGTACGCCATCGAGATCTGGCGGCTTCTAAGGCTTCCGGATCACGACCATCAAAAATTTCCAAACATCGCTCGAACCGATCAATATTATCGGCAGTAACATTATCCGTAAGAATTAGGATTTCGGCTTCGTTAGGGCATTGAGGCCCATCTGTGAGCCAGATGGGCTGCTCAGCTTCATTTCCCTCGCTAATAGTCCCATGGGGCAAAAATGACGAAGGTTCATACGTCCATAGTGCTGCGTTCAAAAACTCGACACGTTCAATAGACCCAGCGCGAACGACGGCGCGTTTATTACCTTTAAGAACCTTCTCTAAAAGCCTTGGTAAAGCTCGTTCCAATGGAGTTCGTGTGAGATGATAAAATCCAATATCCGTCATTTCCTAAAATAACCACCCAGCAACCAAACCACCTATGTCGTTTCATAATAATCAGCGACCAAACGATCGAGTAACCTCACCCCGAATCCTGTTCCACCCTTAGGAACAGTAGCAGCCTCCGAGTTCGACCATGCCACCCCTGCAATATCGAGATGTGCCCAAGCAACATCATCGCGGACAAACCTCTGAAGAATTTGTGCCGCTGTAATACTTCCCGCATCACGGCCACCAACATTTTTCATATCGGCTATATTGGACCGTACTTGGCGATCGTAGGCAGCAGCCAAAGGCATCCGCCACACAGCCTCACCAGTAGCTTTCCCGGCCTTTTTAAGACGTTCAGCTAGGGTGTCATCATTGGCAAACAATCCGGCGTGATGGTGTCCCAACGAAACAATTATGGCACCGGTTAAAGTTGCCAGATCGATCATCGTGTGGGGTTTAAACGTTTGTTGACACCACCACATCGCATCCGCCAGCACGAGACGTCCCTCCGCATCCGTATTAATGACCTCAATGGTTTGCCCAGACATCGTTTTTACGACGTCTCCGGGTCTTTGCGCAGTTGCAGACGGCATATTTTCAACCATGCCTACGACACCAACAGCGTTCACCATAGATCTACGGGCGGCCAACGCGTGCATCAACCCGGCAACAACGCCGGCACCCGCCATATCCCATTTCATATCCTCCATTCCACCAGAGGGCTTAATTGAAATACCACCTGTATCGAATGTAACGCCCTTACCGACGAATGCGATAGGTCGTTTATCCTTTGCGCGGGGTGCACCGTTCCAGCGCATGGCTACAATTCGCGGGGCGTTGGCACTACCCTGAGCAACACCAAGCAGCGCTCCCATTCCTAGCTTAGCCATTTGGTCTTGGTTGAGAACCTGAATTTTGACACCAAGTTTGGTTAAAGCCCGGGCACGGGATGCAAAACTAATTGGGTAAATGACATTCGCCGGTTCAGAAACGAGATCGCGCGTGAAAAATACCCCTTTGCCGATTTCATTTAAAGGGCCAAAGATTTTTCGCGCCTTATTAGGCTCCCGTGTCATAATGGTTAGCGTTTTTAGAAAGGGCTTATCCTCTGCTTTTTCCTTGGTCCTATATTTGTCGAATCGATAGCTACGTAACAACCCACCAAATGCGATATTAGCGGCCAATTCAGCAGCTGAAAATTTGGAACCCTTGATGGCATCCACCAAAACGCAAGCTGTCGCTTCAGTACAATTACTTAATTGCCGGACAACGTTGCCTCCGGCATTTTGTGCCACCAGTTCGTTGATGTCCTCGGCCTTACCTAATCCTACCAAGATTACTTGACGCGCTTTCACACCCTGCAACGATAGGAAATTGAGTGTTTGACCCTTCTTCCCTTTAAATTTGCTCTTTGAAAGAACTTTTTTTATCGCACCACCAGATTGTCTATCGAGTATTTCCGCTGACGCACAGAGTGTCGAATTTTCCGTAACAAATACTGCAACGGCAACATTTCGCGTCAGGCTAGTGCTCGCAAAGGTAAGGCGCATCGAACTTTCTCCAATTACAACAATTAAAGTATTTTATAATCTAACATTGAATTTCTGTCGTCTCTGGTGAGTAAACCCAACCTAACAGAAATATTTTATGTCCGGGCAGGGTATATGGTCCCAACGCAAATTTTGCACGCCCATTACCGCATGAT
>CAYZMI010000168.1:0-3320 GCA_964479475.1 uncultured Rhodospirillaceae bacterium
CTGAAGAAAAGGATTTACCTGTTTTGTTCAAAGCTGATCAGTTAAGACATGAGAGGAAACTGGACATAGTTGTTGCCCGTGGAAATGTGGAAATTACTCAGGGTGATCGCATCCTGCGCGCGAACACCGTCACTTACAATCAGAAAACAGATATATTAACAGCAACTGGGAACGTCATTCTCCTTGAACCTAATGGCGACGTAATTTTTGCAGAATTTGCAGAACTCAGTGGAGATATTAAGGACGGAATTGTCGAAAATATTCGAATATTGATGTCCGATGACGCCCGTGTCGCGGCGGTAGGTGGACGCCGAATTGATGGCAACGTAATGGAAATGAGAAAGGTTGTTTATTCACCTTGCCGAAAATGCCTTGGCCTGAACGGAACACCCATTTGGCAGCTCAAAGCACGAAAAGTAATTCACAACCAAACCGATAAAATAATTGAGTACCAGGATGCATTTATGGAATTTGCCGGTATTCCGGTCTTTTATACGCCATATCTGTCACATCCCGATCCGACTGTAAAACGCAGGAGTGGGTTTTTGACTCCAAGATATGGGGCTGACACTGAATTAGGTACGATGGCGGAAATTCCCTATTATTTCAATATAGCGCCAGACAAAGATGCCACTCTTAGACCTATTGTGACGAGCGATGAAGGAGTGGTCATCGCTGGTGAATACCGACAACGATTTAATAAGGGAAATTTAAAATTTGACGGCAGTTTTACCCGTGGTAGCGGTCCGACTGGTTCGAACGACTACCGAGGGCACATTTTTACTGAAGCAAAGTTCGACATAAACGATACATGGCGTATGGCGCTCAATTCTGAGATCGCCTCCGATGATACCTATCTCCGTAGATACGGCTTTAGGTCCCCCGATACTCTAACCAATCATTTCATCGCTGAGGGTTTCAGGGGCCAAAACTACGCTTCGTTAGAAGGGTACCATTGGCGCGGTCTTTCCGCATCAGATGAGGCGAATAAATCTCCTATTGTGGCGCCCTTTTTAAATTTCAACTCAGTCGGTGAACCCAGTAAATGGGGAACATGGTCGTTTGAAGCAAATGCTCTATCGTTGACGCGAACACAAAGTACTGATAGCCGACGGTTGTCAGTCGTTAGCAACTGGGAATTACCCCGAATTAAGTCGACCGGTGAAATTTATCGGCTTTACGCATCACTCCAAACAGATGCCTATTTGGTCGATGAGGTCCAAGAAGAAGGCAAGTCAGCTGGCGATCTTTCATCCGGTTTTGCGGGACGTATATTTCCCAGAATTGGTCTAGATTGGCGTTTCCCTTTTTCTCGTAACGCCGGCAGTACAACTCAAATAATCGAACCTGTCGCGGGTATTATGTTGAGTCCAAATGACGGTAATCCTGATAAAATCCCAAACGAAGATAGTAAAGATATAGAATTTGATGACACCAACCTTTTAAGTCCAAACCGATTTCCGGGCCTCGACCGAGTAGAGGGCGGTCAGCGTATGTACTACGGCATACAATTCGGCACATTTGGGCGAAAAGGTTATTCTTCTGCATTTATAGGACAGAGCTATAGAATTCGAAGGGACCGCATCTTTTCTGCGAATTCGGGGCTGGCCGGAAATTTTTCAGACATCGTGGGTCGAGTTTCCTTACAACCAAACTATCCCTCCAAAATTGAATATCGATTTAGATTAAACAAACAAAATTTCGAACCTCGAAGAAGCGAATTGAACACCGAATTTGGTCCCAACGCATTTAAAATTAACGCTAATTACGTTTTTTTTGGCGAAGGTACTGGTGCTGGTGAATTCACTAATCGAGAAGAATTCTCGACCGGTTTTAGTTCACTAATTACAAGAGATTGGTTAGTCAAAGCTTCGATGCGTCGAGATCTCCAAAGAGGCGAACCACTGAATTATGGGATCGGAGTGGAGTACAAATGTGACTGCCTAAAGATCAATTTGGATTTCAATCGGACGTTTACTCAGGATAGAGATCTAAAACCAACAGATACAGTTTTCATCCGATTTACATTTAAGAATTTGGGAGAAATCGGGGCGTCGGCGTTAAAATGATGCAATGCAACAAGTGTGAAAGTGTTAAATTAAAAATTGTTTCTATGCGACATCGAATGATAAATTTTTGCCAGCGGGGCTTTGTGACCGGTCTTTCGGCCGCTATGTGTACGGGGATAACGAGTATATCGAGCGGATTGAACCCCGCCGACGCCCAAACAATTCAGCGTATCGCTGCGACAGTCAACGACGATATTGTTTCTGAATATGACCTTCGGGCTAGA
The DNA here is from genome assembly GCA_964479475.1 of uncultured Rhodospirillaceae bacterium. Lineage (GTDB taxonomy): Bacteria > Pseudomonadota > Alphaproteobacteria > MPNO01 > UBA2964 > JAQBTY01. Next base: position 2,294 of record CAYZMI010000168.1, read on the forward strand.
TTGCGAGTTGTCATATTTTCATCTGGACTTCGACCGAGCAAAAAATTACAGCAACGCCTTAGTCAACAAGTGCTGCGCGGATTAATAGACGACCGCCTCAAAATGCAGGAGGCTAAAAAGAAAAACGTCAGCGTAACAAATAGAAATCTGCAGCAAGCAATTGCACTTATCGAAAAACAAAATCGCATACCTCCGGGAACATTTGACGCATTTCTCCAAAAAAACCGTGTTCCTCGAGACTCGATCATAAATCAAATTCAAGCACAAATTGCTTGGCAAAAATTAGTGCGTCGTACTTTATTGCCGCGCGTTACAGTAGGTGACGATGAAGTCGATGAAACATTAACGCGTTTAGCTTCTCGAAAAGGACAATCGGAATACCGTGTTTCCGAAATTTTGCTGAGTATTGATCAGCCGCAACAGGAAAATGAAGTGATGCTTACGGCTAAACGTCTATTAAAGGAATTACGTAATGGTGCGAGCTTCGATGCAATCGCCCGTCAGTTTTCACAATCAGCCAGTGCTCAAAATGGGGGTGATTTAGGGTGGCTACAAGAAACTTCAATTGATGACCAACTGCGGCATCTTTTGCCGCAAATGAACGAAGGGGCAACAATAGGTCCAATCCGAACTTTAGCGGGCGCACAACTGATTCACTTATCCAAAAAACGTAAAGTTTTAGGTGGCTCCACAAGCGATTCGATTGTCGAACTGCAGCAGATCTTGTTACCCTTGCAAAAAAATATGTCGAAGGACGAAATAAACACTCAAACTGATCTTGCACGGATTTTGAGCGAGACAATTTCAGGTTGCGAAGACCATCTTCGGGCTGCACAAGAAATAAAAGTTTCCAGCCCTGTGAAACTCGGTCGCGTACGTCTTGGCGACCTCTCCATCACAATTCGTCGGGCAATAGAAAACATGCCTATAGGAAGATTAAGTTCACCCGTTCGGATAAAAAAGGGCGTGGCAGTATTTATGGTCTGCAATCGCAAAAACGCTGAGATTCGTTTGCCCTCTCGTAAAG
>CAYZMI010000169.1:0-1126 GCA_964479475.1 uncultured Rhodospirillaceae bacterium
GTCCGAAACTTTATCAATCACCTCGAACATGTCGTCCTTGTCTTCACCAAGTTCAGATGCATCCTCAATGAGACTTTCGTCTTCCGCTGCCTCATCCGCAGTACCAATATCCGCACCATCATCAAACTTATCGTCCTCGGCTTGGACCAAATCATCTCCACCAGCATTTTTGTTCGGCACAGATTTAGCCTCTTTTAATCCCGCCGACGGTTGCACCCTCATACGTTGCTTGCGCCTAACAGATGTCGTAACAAATGTCACATCGCATTTTGGACAAACAATTGGATCGCGGTACAGATCGTAGAATCTTGAGCCGCAATTGGTGCAGGTTCTTTTTATACCCCATTCGGTTTTCGCCATGTCCTCCTCCTTCATCGATGACGAAATTAAATTTGCCAATGCCATGATCTGACGAGCCTGTCAAAAACAAAATTACAATTTTATGACGCTATCGCGACACAAATTTAGTATGTTAGAGACGACGGCTGTTAAGTTCGTCGTCCTTTAAGGAATAATCTTGTGACTGCAGTGAAGTCGAAACCAGCACGCAACCTATCAGGTACAGTCTCGGTGCCCGGCGATAAATCCATTTCCCATCGGGCATTAATGATTGGTGCGATGGCTGTAGGGAAAACGGTTATCAGTGGTTTGTTAGAAGGTGATGACGTCATGCGGACTGCGTCGGCCTTGGAGCTAATGGGAGTTCGGAGCGCACGTAGAGAAAATGGTTGTTGGTGCGTTTACGGCCGAGGTGTAGGCGGTCTAAACCAACCAGACGACATTCTGGATTTGGGTAATTCGGGAACTGGTGCGCGGCTCCTGATGGGTTTGGTCTCGACGCACGACCTTACTGCTCACTTTACCGGAGATGCCTCTCTTCGGAACCGGCCAATGGCACGTATAACAGATCCAATGCAAGAAATGGGTGCACAGGTGATTGCCCGAGACAGGGGGCGTATGCCACTAGTAATAATAGGCGCCAATCTGCCTATCCCGATTGAATACCGACTACCAGTGCCATCGGCGCAAATTAAATCAGCCGTTCTTTTTGCGGGGCTTAACACACCGGGGATTACGCGTGTTATCGAAACCCGTCCGAGTCGTAATCACACCGAATTGATGTTGC
>CAYZMI010000169.1:1226-3293 GCA_964479475.1 uncultured Rhodospirillaceae bacterium
GTCGAAATTGAAAACGATGATTTAATCATTCATGGCACGGGAGGTGAAATACCAGGCGCGGCGATAGTGGAAGCGCGAATGGATCATCGTATTGCCATGGCCTTTTTGATTTTAGGAATGGGGGCAAATGCTCCCATATCAGTGGACGATATTTCTCAAATCGGGACTAGTTTTCCAGGATTTACCGATCTTATGACCGGTCTCGGTGCAGAATTTTCCTCTGCAGATGACAGCTAATCACAATCACAGCGTTATTATTGCGATCGACGGACCAGCGGCTAGCGGCAAAGGAACGCTGGCCAGACGCCTAGCTAAGCATTTCAGTTACGCGCACTTGGACAGCGGTCTTTTGTATCGTGCGGTGGCTTTATCCTTGCTACAAGAAAAAAAATCTGCAGAAAATATACCGGATGCGTTGAAAGCAGCCGAAACAATGACTATTGAAAGTTTGGCAGACCCAGCTCTTCGGACCGACGAGGTAGCTATTGTGGCCAGCCAAGTAGCGGCGCTGCCGGAGGTTCGGACTGCCCTTATACATTACCAGCGTCAGTTTGCTGAGCACCCGGACAGAAATTTCAGAGGTGCGGTCATCGATGGTAGAGATATTGGAACCGTGATTTTCCCTGATGCGAATTTCAAAATCTTTGTTAATGCTACAGTAGAAACACGTACCAAGCGCCGGGTTAAAGAGTTGCGGGAACGGGGTGTTGAGGCTATATATGCGCGCGTTCTGCATGATTTGAAGGAACGTGACGCACGTGATCGGTCGCGTCGTGTAGCTCCCTTGCTCCCTGCGAACGATGCGTATTTGCTCGACACTACCAATCTCGATGCGGATGCCACGTTTGCCAAGGCGCTTGAATTTATCAAATCGCGGAACATGTCCGACGCGTAGAAGCCGCGTAGTGGGTCAGGGGATTACAATACTCCGCCCAAAGTGTTAATGGGATATTAACAAGTCGTCGTTGACTTGATAAAGGATAGAGACAGGTTAGGAATACGTATGGCAACCGAAACAGCAGCTTCCGGAGATACAGCAGCAGCATCAGATGAAAATTTTGTTGCAATGCTTGAAGAAACCTTCAGTGAAGGTGAACTCTCCGAAGGGTCCGTGGTCAAAGGAACTATAATCGCGGTAGAGAGTGATACCGTGTTGATCGATGTAGGATTGAAATCAGAAGGTCGCGTAGGTCTGAAGGAATTCACAAACCCTTCTGGAAATGTTGAAATTGGCATTGGGGACCTTGTTGATGTGTATCTGGAACGCATGGAAGACCGGCATGGCGAGGCTGTTCTATCGCGGGAAAAGGCAAGGCGTGAAGAAGCTTGGACCATGTTGGAAAAAGCGTTCAACGATAACGAACGGGTGACTGGTTCTATTTTTGGTCGAGTCAAAGGTGGATTCACAGTAGATTTGTCGGGCGCGGTCGCGTTCTTGCCCGGCAGTCAAGTAGATGTTCGACCAGTACGCGATATCGCTCCGCTAATGGGCACACCACAGCCGTTCCAAATCCTCAAAATGGACCGTCGGCGCGGAAATATTGTGGTATCAAGGCGAGCGGTCCTTGAAGAATCACGCGCCGAACAACGGGCCGAGCTATTAGCTGGCCTCGAGGAAGGTCAGGTCGCTGAAGGTATTGTCAAAAATTTGACTGATTACGGTGCGTTTGTTGATTTGGGTGGTGTGGACGGTCTGCTTCACGTGACAGATATCGCGTGGCGGCGCATCAATCATCCCAGTGAAGTTTTAACTGTAGGACAATCAGTACAGGTCCAAATCATTCGCTTTAATTCGGAGACACAGCGTATCTCGCTCGGCATGAAACAGCTCGAAGTTGATCCTTGGGATGGCGTCGAGTCAAAGTATCCTCTCGGCGCACGCTACACTGGACGCGTGAGTAATATAACTGACTATGGCGCTTTCGTGGAGTTGGAGCCGGGTGTCGAGGGGTTAGTTCACGTTTCCGAAATGAGTTGGACAAAAAAGAATGTCCATCCTGGTAAAATAATTTCAACTAGCCAGGAGGTCGAGGTCGTGGTGCTCGACGTGGATTCGCAAAAACGGCG
>CAYZMI010000170.1:0-3292 GCA_964479475.1 uncultured Rhodospirillaceae bacterium
ATAAGAGGTGGAAGACGGCTGACCGGAAAGGTCAATATTAGCGGTGCTAAGAATGCAGCACTTCCGCTAATGTCAGCGAGTCTATTGACGGAGGAGCCGTTAATTCTCAGCAATTTGCCCCATTTAGTGGATATAACCACTATGGCACACCTGTTGACACATCATGGTGTTGATATCCGAATGGTGGGTGAAGGCGGAAACGGTGGTCATGCAGGCCGGTCTTTGTGTTTACAGGCGGGAGAAATTATCGACACCACAGCTCCTTACGATCTCGTTCGTCGCATGCGAGCGTCCGTAGTAGTACTTGGACCATTACTAGCACGAAATAGGCACGCCCGAGTTTCATTGCCCGGAGGCTGCGCAATCGGGACACGTCCGGTTGATCTTCATATACAGGGGCTGAGACTTCTCGGCGCACAAATAGAGCTGACAGGTGGATATATCGATGCAATTGCTCCAGGTGGGTTGGTTGGTGCGAATATTGTTTTTCCTACCGTCTCGGTTGGTGCAAGTGAAAATATTTTGATGGCTGCTTGTTTGGCGAAGGGCGAGACAATTTTGTCTAACGTTGCACGGGAACCAGAAGTATCGGATTTGGCACAGTGTCTGGTTGCCATGGGGGCTGAAATTAGTGGCATAGGCACTGATACACTCAAAATACAAGGGGTGGAGCGTCTTACTGGTACTGAGCATGTCGTCATTCCAGACCGCATCGAAACTGGAACTTATGCGATGGCTGCGGCAATGACAGGCGGTGATATCGAGTTGATCGGTGCACAGCCAGATTTAATGGATACCGTTATTAATAAATTGATGGATGCTGGAGTTGACGTTGAGCCTGTTGTTGAGGGAATTAGGGTTCGTTGTAGCCATCGCCTTAAAGGTATAGACGTGATGACTGAGCCTTTCCCGGGGTTCCCCACTGATTTGCAGGCTCAAATGACTGCTTTAATGAGTACTGCTGATGGCGCCTCTATGATTACTGAATCGATCTTTGAAAATAGATTTATGCATATTCCAGAACTTGCGCGTATGGGAGCGAACGTTACAGTACATGGTGCTTCTTCTCTTGTGCGCGGAGTAGAATTTCTTACAGGCGCTCCGGTCATGGCGACAGACCTTAGAGCATCGGCTTCTCTCGTGTTGGCTGGTCTCATCGCTTCCGGTGAAACATGGGTGAGCCGCGTCTATCATATTGATCGCGGATATGAACGAATTGAGGAAAAACTTGCAGCTTGTGGTGCCGACATTGAACGGATTGATGAGTGACAAAGGATAGCACACTCAAACTGCGTGCAACCGACGAAGAAGATCTCGCTGTCGTCTCCACTTTGCTTCAGGATTCCGTTATTGCCATCCAAGAGACGGCATTCCTAGCGGGTGAAGGACAGTTTGTATTTGTTGCAAATCGTTTCTGTTGGGAAGATGCGGCGCGCGAAAGGTCGCTAGAAGGAACAGCTATTTACGAACGTGTCAACTGTGGGGTGTGTTTTGAAAACGTGATATCTGTTCGCCAGCGTGGGCTCGTGCAAGAACGAAAAGATCAGATCGTTGCGCTTTTAGTAATTGAGGCAGTTAATGGAATGATCGATCTGAAATTTTCTGCTGGAGTTGTCATTCGGCTCGAAGTAGACCGGATCCTATGCCATGTTCAGGACCTCGATACGCCATGGCCGACACAGAGGCGTCCAACCCATCCGACGGATGGTTCTGCGTCATAAGTTCATTTTGCTTGATGGATAACAATGATATGAAGATCCCGGTTGCGGATGATCGACAGTTAGTGTTGGCTTTGCCAAAGGGACGCATACTCGAGGAAGCAGTCCCCCTATTGGCACGCGTGGGTATTGAGCCGGAACCGGCTTTTCACGATGAAAATGGTCGCCGACTTCAATTTGCCACCAATGTTGCCAACATTAGTATTATTCGAGCCCGTAGCTTCGACGTAGCAACTTTCGTTGCGTTTGGGGCCGCTCAAATTGGAATTGCTGGTAGTGATGTGTTGATGGAATTTAGTTACCCGGAAAACTATTCTCCATTAGATCTCTCAATCGGAAATTGCCGTTTGGTCGTGGCTGAGCCCGAAGAAATGGTGGCGAGCGATGACCCATCGCGTTGGAGCCACGTATCGGTAGCAACAAAATATCCGAATTTGACGCGTCGCTATTTTGCGGAACGCGGCGTCCAAGCCGAGTGTATAAAACTCAATGGCGCGATAGAATTGGCCCCGGCTTTGGGCTTGGCCAGAAGAATTGTCGATCTCGTTGATACCGGGCACACTTTGACGGCAAACAGGCTAGTGGAAATCGAGCATATCGCGGATGTGAGTTCTCGATTGGTAGTTAATAGGACGGCACTAAAGACACGCCCAAATCTTCTTAATGGTTGGATTCAACTATTCAGGCAAGCGGTTAATGACGCATAGATTTTTTCAAACGGACGAAAAATTCCAGAATAAATTTCTAGATTTTGTGCAAGCGGGTCGAGAGGTTTCAAAAGATGTGGGGGGCGTCGTCGAAGACATAATTATTAACGTTCGCTCTCAAGGCGATAAAGCTTTATTGGAATATACAGAACATTACGATGGTTTTAATCCAGGTAGTGTCCAAGATCTTCGAATTTCGTCCGATAATTTTGCGATTGCTGAAGCAGAGAGTGATGTACAAGCGGTGCATTCCCTAAATGTGGCTGCGAAGCGTATAGAGACTTATCACCGACATCTAATGCCGTCGGAATTAGATTACGTCGATGACGATGGAGTAAGATTGGGTGCCCGATGGACACCTCTTTCTTCAGTGGGTTTATATGTGCCCGGCGGTAGTACTGCCTATCCGAGTTCGGTTTTGATGAATGCAATTCCGGCGCGTGTTGCAGGTGTGGATTGGTTGACCATGGTAGTTCCAATGCGCAGTGGTGAATTAAATCCACTTGTTTTGATCGCTGCTAAAATTGCTGGAGTTGATGAGGTGATCACGATTGGTGGCGCACAGGCAATTGCGGCATTGGCATATGGTACTGAGAGTATAAAACCGGTTGATAAAATTGTAGGGCCAGGAAATGTTTACGTTGCCGAAGCCAAGAGACAGGTATTCGGTGTGGTGGGGATTGATTTGGTGGCAGGCCCATCAGAAATTTTGGTTGTTGCGGATGCTGAGAACGACCCGGCATGGATTGCTGCAGACCTCTTGTCGCAGGCAGAACACGATGAAAATTCGCAGTCAATTCTAATTTGTGACGACGCCGACTTTGCCGACGAGGTAGAATTGATGATTGTTGATCACCTGTCTCGATT
>CAYZMI010000171.1:0-3292 GCA_964479475.1 uncultured Rhodospirillaceae bacterium
CCCCTTTTTAAAGGCCGTATTTGGGAAAACTTCGTTTCCCAAAACCGTAAAACGTGAGAGGGCACACTCAGTTCAGATGCCACTTCACTTATAGTCCTGAAGGCATGAGCTGATTTTAAGCCGCGTGAACTACGCTGATCCGCAGTCAACCCTTCACTCATAATGCGCCGGACGGAGCCTTATTATCACTCCCCGGATTTAGAGAGTGATTAATTTTTTGTTTCAAAACATTTGACGCACGGAATACCAGAACCCTCCGGGGTTTAATTGGCACTTCCTCTCCTGTTTTTGGATTACGCCCTTTACGTTCACCTTTTTGTCGAACGCCAAAACTTCCAAATGACGATATTTTTACAGACTCCCCGCGCACTAAAGTGTGTGAAATTTCGTTAAGCACATTCTCAACGAGTTCTGATGACTCGTTCCGAGACAGCCCGACTTCTTGGTAAACGGCTTCGCTCAGTTGCGCTCGTGTTATCGTTGCGCCAGCCATATCATCCCCCCGAATTCAATCTCGTGACGGTAACGAAATGAGATTAGTCAGTCAATATCAACTACATATACCAACGAGTTCAACTATTATGGTGATTAAAATTTACCAGCGAACAATACTCGCACCCCACGTAAAACCACCTCCCATGGCTTCTATCGCCACCACATCACCTTTCTTTATCCGACCATCGTTGACGGCTTCTGCCAAAGCAAGTGGAATTGATGCAGCTGAAGTATTGGCATGACGCTCAACGGTCACAACAATTTTGTCTTTATCAAGCCGTAGTTTTTGTGCGGTACTGTCTAAAATTCGGCGATTTGCCTGGTGTGGTACAAGCCAATCAATATCTTTTGATGAAAAATCATTGGCATCCATGGCCTCGCAAAGTACCGACGCCATATTTGTCACTGCATGACGAAAGACTTCCCGCCCAACCATACGCAAATGTCCAACGGTCTGAGTAGATGAAGGTCCACCATCCACATATAGAAGATCATGATATTGGCCATTAGAGTGAATGTGATTACTCAGTATTCCTCTGTCCTTATTTGTACCATGCCCATCTTGTGCCTGTAAGACCACCGCACCTGCACCGTCGCCAAATAACACACAAGTTGTCCGATCGGACCAATCCAAAATTCGTGAAAATGTTTCCGCACCGACGACCAATACATTTTGCGCCTGACCTACGCGTATAAAATTGTCTGCAACGTTCAACCCGTAAACAAAACCCGTACAAACGGCTTGAACATCAAATGCAGCACCACGCGTCATGCCTAATTCTGACTGAACTCGGGTTGCTGTTGCAGGGAATGTTTCGTCCGGAGTAGCAGTTGCTAGAACAATTAAGTCAAGATCAGAAACGTTTATGCCTGCCGCTTCTATTGCTTTAATCGACGCCGATAGAGCTAAATCTGACGTTTTTTCATCATCTTGAGCGATATGGCGCTGTTCAATGCCCGTGCGTTGTCTTATCCATTTGTCAGTGGTGTCTAATTTTTGCGCCAACTCGTCATTGGTAACGACCCTTTCTGGTAAATAGGCGCCACACCCAATAATAACAGATCGATGTATCATCCAGACACAATCACTTCTGTTGAATGCTGTTCACCATATTCGGAAAGCTCGTGCATAATAAAATCGTTTATGTTGTTGGAGACCATATCAACTGCAACACTTACTGCGTTAGCAAATCCGAAACCATCTGTACCACCATGACTTTTTACTACAATGCCGTTTAGGCCAAGGAAAGTGGCACCATTGTAGCGCCGCGGGTCGATACGTGCCCGCATCTTATTAAATGCGTTTCTCGCCAATATAAAGGACAAACGAGCTAATATTGTACTACCAAATGTCTGCCGCAAATATTCAGTATAGAGGCGAACAGTCCCTTCGATTGCCTTAAGCGTAATATTACCAGTAAATCCATCAACTACAAAAACGTCGACTGTTCCAGCCCCCAGGTCATCGCCTTCAACAAAACCAAAAAATTCAAAGGGCAAATTGGATGAACGGAACAAAGCGGCCGCTTGTTTAACGCTATCACCGCCTTTGGTTTCCTCTGCACCTACGTTGACAAGACCAACAGTCGGTCGCCTCCTCCCTAATACCGTTCGTGCGTAGGCAGCGCCGAGCATACCAAATTGTACCAAATTGTTTGCATCACACTCGACATTAGCGCCTACGTCTAGCATTACGCTTTCGCCCACTCGAGTAGGTATCAAGGCTACAATTGCGGGGCGGTCAATACCGCTGAGGGTTTTCAGCGAAATTTTCGACATGGCCATCAGTGCGCCCGTATTCCCTGCAGACACGACAGCTTCTGCCTCGCCTTCACGAACTGCATTTATAGCCAGTTGCATGCTTGATTCACGCCCTTGCCGCAAGGCTACCGACGGTTTTTCTTCAGAACTAACAAATTGTTCTGTATGTCGGACAACAACTTTTTGGGAAATATGCCTTTGTTTACTAAGCAAAGGATCAATCCGCCGTCTATCCCCAAACAACAAAAATTGTGCATTAGGGAAACGCTCACATGCTATTACAACCCCATCAATGACAATTTCAGGAGCGTTATCTCCACCCATCGCATCCAAGGCGATCGTTAAATGCTGGCTCAAAGCGGGATCCTACCCTATAGCCATAGACTAGTAATGAAGCGTCACCTCAGATGCCCGAAATTTCTATAACTTCCCTATCATGATAATAACCACAGGAAGGGCAAACGTGATGAGGCCGTTTTACCTCGCCACAATTATTACATTCAACGTACGCGGAATTACTCAGCGCGTCGTGGGACCGGCGCATATTACGCCTCGATTTAGAGGTTTTTTTCTTGGGTACTGCCATCTTGCACTTTCTAAGAATTTGGCTGCAATTTGTACGCGCTGGAAAAACGGCTGGATACTTAACGAAGATTATTAAATTGGGCAAGTCACTAATATGACTTTAACTCTTTCCTTTTAACTCCTCTAGTGCCGCAAAGGGTCGATTTTCTTCCGTTTCATGATCTCCCCAATGGTCAAACCCTGGACCTAATGCGAGGAAACAATCTCCAGAAGATCTAGGGTATGGATCAATTGCCAACGCAAGTTCAACCGATGCAATTTCCCCAAGATCGACTGACGAGCCCCAATACGTCTCTGATTCTTCATCTTCCAGCGAAAGATTTATAATTTGCTCGTTCCCGTCAGGGTATACTATTAAATTCAAAGTAGCATTGATATTAGACAAAATGGGTTCGAGCGAAACAACACAATTTTGAACAATTTTCGCCTGTAACTCACCGGTGATTCGATA
>CAYZMI010000172.1:0-1776 GCA_964479475.1 uncultured Rhodospirillaceae bacterium
TCGAATGGTTTAGATTTAAGTTCTGGATGAAATTGCACACCGACAAACCAGGGATGATCCGGTATTTCAACTATTTCCGGGAGTTCGCCATCGGGTGACATACCAGAAAACCTCATCCCTGCCTGCTCAAGCCGCGTTAAATATTCTATATTTACCTCATAGCGATGCCGATGCCGCTCCTCAATAGATGTTTCGTCATATATTGCAGCCACGAGAGATCCCTTTTTTAGATCACATGGGAATGTACCTAGCCGCATACTCCCGCCCAAATCGCTATTGGTTGTACGTCTTTCAGTAACTTCGCCCCGTTTCCATTCTGTTAGTAAACCAACGACCTGATCCGGTGTTGGACCAAATTCAGTCGAACATGCCTGCTCAATGCCAGCTAGATTACGGGCCCCTTCTATGACTGCCATCTGCATCCCAAAACATATTCCAAAGTAAGGCACTTGGTGTTCACGAGCGAATTTAACGGCAGCCACTTTCCCCTCGGCACCCCGCTCGCCAAATCCACCAGGTACCAAAATCCCCTGCACCTCATCCAACCGTTCGATAGCATCCTCGGTTTCGAAAATTTCTGAATCGAGCCAATTCATATGCACCCGAACGTTATTTGCGATACCTCCATGATCCAGTGCTTCTGCCAATGATTTGTAAGCGTCCGGCAAAGAGGTATATTTGCCAACTACCGCGATAGTAACTTCACTTTCCGGTATTTTTATGCGCTCAACAATCTTTTGCCACCGACTCAAATCTGGCTGGCTACTCTCATCAATGCCAAAATGCCGACATACCTCAACGTCGAATCCCTGCTCGTGGTAAACTAAAGGCACCTCATAAATTGTACTTACATCGGGTGCTGAAATCACACGTTCTTCCGCCACATTGCAGAACAAGGCGATTTTACGCCGAGCGTCCGCCGGAATAATTCGATCCGATCGGCATAATAAAACATCGGCCTGAATACCAACACTTTGCAATTCTTTGACGGAATGTTGCGTCGGCTTTGTCTTAAGTTCTCCAGCAGAAGACAGATGAGGTAACAGAGTTAAATGAATGAACATGGCCCGCTCACGACCAAGTTCGTTCGCCTTTTGCCGAATTGCTTCCAAAAACGGCAAACTCTCTATATCTCCTACGGTACCGCCAATTTCGCAAAGCACAAATTCCGCGTCACCTACATCCGAAGAAATAAATTCTTTAATAGCATCCGTTACATGAGGAATTACTTGCACAGTCGCACCCAAATAGTCACCCCGTCGTTCTCGCGAGATCACAGTCGAGTATATGCGGCCAGTTGTAACATTATCGCTATGACGCGCGGGCACCCCAGTAAATCTCTCATAGTGACCAAGGTCGAGATCAGTCTCCGCCCCATCGTCGGTAACGAATACTTCACCATGCTGAACCGGACTCATGGTCCCAGGGTCAACGTTCAAATAGGGATCTAATTTACGGAGGCGAACCTTAAAACCGCGCGCTTGCAAGAGTGCGCCAAGGGACGCCGAAGAAATCCCTTTTCCAAGAGACGATACCACTCCGCCGGTGATAAACACGAACCGCGTCATGGAGGATTATATTATACCAGAATGATGAATATCCCAATGCTAAAGAAGAAAAAAATAGGCTGTTATGTATATTATGATTCGAAAATTGCTATTTAGCGAGCGGTACTGTCGGTGTCGCTGGTTCCACTGGTTGAGTTTGAGCGGGTTTTGGAACATCAGTGATCGATGTTCCTGTTCGGGTATTGCCGGCAAGAATTGCAAGTGTAAG
>CAYZMI010000172.1:1876-3242 GCA_964479475.1 uncultured Rhodospirillaceae bacterium
CCACCATAAATTAAACGGACGTTTTCCGAATCTGTTGCATGTTTCGCCAAGAGTGACCGTATATGATCGTGAACTTCCCAAATCTGGTCAATTTTTGGTGTCCGTCCTGTGCCAATTGCCCAAACGGGCTCATAAGCAATTACGATATTAGAAGAATTGGCTTCTTCTGGAATGGAACCAGAAATTTGCCTAGACACAACCGCAAGCGTCTCACCAACATCCCTTTGTTCTAATGTTTCGCCAACGCAAATTATAGCAGTGAGACCGTGCCGATGGGCTGCTTTTGCCTTTTGCTTAACTTTAATGTCCGATTCATAGTGGTCTGCACGACGTTCTGAATGGCCTACAATCACATAGCGACAGCCGAAATCCGCTAACATCTTTGCACTAATATCACCTGTATGTGCACCTTCATCGGCCATGTGACAATCTTGCGCACCAAGAAGTAATTTTGTCCTATTTATTTTTTCACCAACCATTTGGAGCAAAACACTTGGCGGACAAATTAACAGGTCCCCTCTTCCCTCATCCATTAAATTTTCAAATTCCACTAGGCGCTCTAGCAATGACGCAGCACCCAGCCGAAGCATATTCATTTTCCAATTTCCGGCGATGAGTGTGCGCATAAAATTTTATTCCAATCCAGTTTAGACATTGGAAGGCGGTTCTCTAACATAGGTACGCAATTGTACCAAGCAGCCTTAATATCACATTGTTTATTGCAGGGGGTAATTGCGGTTCTTATTATGCCCCGCGTTTCCAGTGTCTCAATAACTAAAATTTTAATCGAGAAATCTATTGCGCACCTTAAACTACTAATCAGAAGTCGGTAGGAAAAAATGATTCAATGGATGCATAGCAGAGTCGCCAAATGGATTCTTCGTTTTTTGGCCGTCTTTCTCATAATTTCTTTTGCAGCTTGGGGCATCGAAGACATGATCCGGCCATCTTCAAATATCGACGAAGTTGCCGAAGTAGATGACAACGTAATCACACGCAATCAATTCAGTTTACAATTTTCCAGAGTAATGAATTCTTTACGTGACCAATTCGGTCCGGACTTCGATACCCGACATGCCGTGCAATTAGGCCTGATGGACCAAACCTTGGATCAGATGATCAACGAGCAACTAATTTCTATAGACGCACACCACCTAGGTCTAAACGCAGGTGAAGAACAAATTCGTCAAACCATCTTCAATGATGATCGCTTTCGTGGAGTTGGAAATAAATTTGACCGCAATCGGTACCAACAATATTTGGCTCAAGAGGGAGTAACGGAAACGGCTTTTGTAAGTTCAATACGCAAAAGGATCATTCGCACACAAGTTGCAGGTGCTTTAGGTGCGGGAATTACCGTACCTAA
>CAYZMI010000173.1:0-3225 GCA_964479475.1 uncultured Rhodospirillaceae bacterium
ATGATCTGCTAGAATTTTTCCCATTATACCCACCCCGCCGGTAATATGGGGTGGCAACGTTATGAGTAGAGTTCTTTTTACTGGCATGTATTATAATTTAGGTGTTTTTTACGTCCAATGCGAACTTGGCAAAATTCGCTAACAATTTATCATATTTTATTTAATAAGTTAGTGAATGGCTAACCGGTCGAGAGAGGGAATTTCAATGAAAAAATTTGTCATTGGCCCACATATGCGTCTCCAAGAATGGGTGGCGCAGGAAAAGGGGTACTTTGATGATGAGGGACTCGACTACGAGTTGAAGGATCAACTTGGAATTTTCGAACAGGAAAATTTGCATGATCTAGGAGATAAAGTAGGTGCTTATCAGACATTCGAGGAGGGACGGACTTCGGATGTCAGTTGTGCCTGTCACTGGACAGTAAACGTTGCTGCGGCTTCAGGGCATGGGAAGCTGTATGCGGATGCGTATTCGGTTTCACCCTGTGGTATATTTGTAGCCCCCAATTCACCAATTAATAAACCAGAAGATTTGGCCAATGTACCAATTTCTGTTGGTTATCAATCCGGGAGTCACTATTCGACAGTTCAAGGGTTGGAGCAGTTTCTTAAACCCGATGAAATCAATCTTTCATTCGCGGATGGTCTCATATTTCGTCGCCTGGAACTTTTAATTGATGGGGGTGTTCCTGCGGCAAGTTTATTTAGCGGTGCTTACTACTTTTTGGAGCAATTGGGTTTTCGTAAAATTCTAGATACGTCTTTCATGATGGCTTCCATGGTTGACGAAAACTCTCAAATGAATGACGTAAAAAAATATTTTGCGGCGCTCCGACGTGCACAGGCTGATATCGATTTACGGCCGGAACTTTATACTCACTACTATAAAATGGAATTTCCCGACCGATTTAAAGATGAAATGGATACGCGTCTTTTCGGACCAGGCGAGCGGCTTGTGTTTGAGCCCTACACAAGGGAAACATTTGAGATGGCACAGCAATGGATTGCAGAGCGCAATATATTCGATGGTGGCGATCTTGGGTCACTTCAATATAAGGATGCTGTCGTTTCACTTGCCTAATAAGAAGTTGCTCTAAATACGCGGGATCGCCGTTGGCGAGGTTTCTCGGTTGATGCACACTTGGCCATTCCATGTAAGAAAATACGAATGTGGTTTATTTCAGTAACAAGGGAGAAGGACTATGGGTGACTATTCAAAATATGAAAACGTGAAAGTTGAGATTGAAGACGGTATCGGCTGGGTTACCTTAAACCGACCTGAAAAACGAAATGCGATGAGCCCGGATCTCCATTGGGAAATGGATGATATCGTCGATAAATTAGAAGGTGACGCAGATGTTAAGGTGTTGATTTTAACTGGTGCGGGAGAAAGCTGGTCGGCCGGTCAAGACCTCAAGCTTTACTTCCGTGAGCTTGACGGTAAGCCTGCGGAGCGAAAGCGTGTTAGTCTTGCTAATGAACGGTGGAGACGACTGCGTCTTTTTATGTACGACAAGCCCACTATCGCAATGGTCAATGGATACTGTTTTGGTGGTGCGTTCACGCAGTTGGTATCGTGCGATTTTGCAATAGCCGCTGAAGATGCAATTTTTGGTTTGTCCGAAGTAAACTGGGGTATACTTCCAGGTGGTGTTGTCAGCAAAGTCGTCGTTGATACACTGTGTTACAGGGATGCTCTTTGGTACGCTTGCACTGGTGAGCCCTTTGACGGTAAGCAAGCCGCTGATATGAAGCTGATCAATAAGGCTGTTCCAAAAGAGAAATTACGCGAAGAGACACTGGCGTTGGCGGAAAGGTTGATGTCCCTCAATCCGGAAACCCTTCGCGCGACGAAACAAGCCATAAAACAAGTCAAGAATATGGATTATTTTCAGGCTCTAGACTACTTGGCTGCCAAGGGTGCCGAAATCAGCTCCCGGGATAAAACCGGCGGTAGATCCAAGGGAATAAGCCAATTTATCGACGACAAAACTTATCGGCCAGGATTTGGGCCCTATCAGCATTCGGAAGAATAGGAATTTAGGTGTGACGGCGGCAGATTATTGCCGCCGTTTTTCATCAATCGCCTGACGGTGAAGCCAGATTTTTGTTTACTGGCTTAAATTCATATTGCCGGAGTGTTATTCAATCCCTTGTCGATGAAGTTATTCGAGTACAGTTGAGAAATATCGGGTGCGGCCGATAGTCATATCGGCGGTGTCTTTGAGGTAGGCTTTCATGTATTCGGTATTAACATGAAGATCGAATGCAGCCTGATCGTCATATACTTCATAAAGACAAACTTGGTCATTTTGGTCATCCTGTAAAAGTACATCGAAGCGCTGACATGTAGGCTCCCGATCTAAAACTCTGCCGCGATGGGCCATCACGAGTTCGAGAAATTTATCTTTGATACCTGGTGTTAAGGTAATTTGCACAAACAGCGAAACAGCCATTAATTTTACTCCATTGTGATTGTCGACGCTGCCTTTTGAATTCCCAAGGTACGTCGATCGATCGATGTACTCTTGATGAGAGTATAAACTTCACTGCCTTCGTGTAAATCCAGGTCATGTAGAGCGCGGCGTGTCACCCGGGCCCAAAGTGATATACCTATATCGACACATACGTCGATTTGGGGGGTGCCGCTATTTGATGCGTCGTGATCAATATTCGTGATATTTCCTTTGAAGACGTTGAGTTGGCTTATATCTCGTGGTTTTGTTTTTGCTAACGAGACATCACGCGCGCGCACCCGTATGCGTACTTGAGTTCCTAAAGCACTCTCAACACGTGGGAGAAGAAAAGTGCCGGCAGCAATTTTGACTTCCGTTAAATTAAATTTTTCATCTTGGGCAGTGATGTCACCAACCAGTAACGTTCCCGCTTCATAGTGTCCGGTTAGTGAATGAAGTTCTAATCGGCTGGTTAATTCTTCGACAGGTCCGAGCGCGATGATTTTCCCATTATCGATAAGGATCAACCTATCTGCCAGACGAATAATTTCGTCCATGTCGTGGCTGACATATATTATGGGAATTTTAAAATGATCACGAAGTCTTTCTATGAAGTGTAGTACTTCTTGTTTGCGGGCGATATCCAATGAGGCAAGCGGCTCATCCATCAATAGGATATTCGGACTAGTGAGGAGGGCCCGCCCTAAGGCTACACGTTGTCGTTCTCCACCCGAAAGTGTTCTTGGTTTTCGCTCGAGCAGTTGTTCTA
>CAYZMI010000174.1:0-3212 GCA_964479475.1 uncultured Rhodospirillaceae bacterium
AGCAGGAGCAAATCCGCTATGCGCGCTGTTTCGGAGAGTTTCCAAAGCGTGAGCGTTATGAATACCGAGCCGAAAAAGACCTCAGCGAAAATTCGATCATGCTGGTGAGCAATATTCGAGACAAGGCAGGTAAGCCGATTGGTTCGTTGCCCGATGGGGAGATGATGTTTCACACCGACGGCGCCTATGACGAGCATCCGTATAATTACACATTGCTGTTTGCCGTTGAACTACCTTCGACCGGTGGAAACACACTGTTTGCAAACATGTATCAGGCATATGATGAGTTGCCGGAAGACTTCAAAACCAAGCTTGCTGAATGTACCGCTGAACAAGCTTATTACTCCGGTACTGTGCAGCGTGGACAAAACGTGGGGAGGTACTCCGGAGGTTTTTCCCACCCGGTATTTATCGAGCACAACGAAACCGGCCGAACTGCGCTATATGTTAGCCGTCTCCTGACCATGCGCATTAATGAACTCGACGAAAAGGAAAGCCAAGACATTATCAGCTTTTTATTCGATCACTCAGAGAAGCGCGAATTTATCTACGAACATGTTTGGTGTTTGGGTGACTTTGTGATGTGGGACAATCGGTGTATCAACCATGCGCGGACTGACTTTCCTCGCTCGGAACGGCGCTTATTGCGGCGCAACGTAATTCAAGGCAAACGACCCGAGCGCGCCCGTATTGCCACTGCGGCGTAAGGAAGAATTTGACATGCTAATTAATGTCGAACCTATTTCTGAAGCTTTGGGCGCTCGGATCACTGGTATAGACCTTAGCGAGCCCATGGATGATAAAGCGTTTGAGACCATTCACCACGCTTGGTTGGATTATCAGGTATTAGTCTTTCCCGACCAAAAGTTGGGGGAGATGGATCAGATCCGATTTACTAAAGGGTTTGGTGAACCAGGTGGGCGTAACCGCAAAGTCCCCACGGCAGAAGGAGGTAGCGTCTCCCACCCTGGTATCATGTTAATTAGCAACATCCGTAAAGACGGAAAGCCTATCGGGTCGCTACCCGACGGGGAGATGATGTTTCATTCAGACGGCGCTTACGCGAAAAGGCCGTTTCGATACACGCTGCTCTATGCAATTGAAATTCCATCTGTAGGCGGTAACACTCGCTTTGCAAATATGTATAAAGCGTATCAATACATGCCGGACGCGCTCAAATCGAAGCTCACGGGTTGCCATGCTGAACATCAATATTATGCCGGGAGTGTAGATAAAGATAAGCCAACCGCTTCGCTCACGGGAAGCCGTCAACATCCACTATTTATTGAGCATGAGGAAACTAGTCGAATAGCACTTTATGCTAGCCGACTTCTGACGACGCGGATCTTGGAGTTGCCCGGGGACGAGAGCAATGTGGTGCTTGAAGAACTGTTTGATCATTCGGAAAAGCCGGAATTTGTCTACGAACATATATGGACACCCGGCGATTTTGTAATTTGGGATAATCGATGTACCAATCACGCACGTACTGATTTCTCTGAAGGTGAGCGGCGTTTACTGCGGCGAACGACAGTTTTAGGCTTTGATCCCGTTGCCGCTACCTCGGTTGCGGCATGAGCTTTTCCCCACTCAAGGTTCTAAAGGCTACTTAACGATGGTCAAAGGTAACAGGCGATGAAAGTTGAGGCTATTTCTGAGGCACTCGGCGCGCGCATCACCGGCATCGATTTGTCTGAAAATTTGGATGACAACACTTTTAAGGCAATTCATCGGGCTTGGCTCGACTACCAGGTTTTGGTGTTTCCAGGACAGCAATTGAACGAGGAAAGTCAGGTAAAGTTTTCCGCATGGTTTGGGGAACTAGGTGTACGTCATCGCAAGGAGACACCAGCGGAGGAGGGGCGTGTTAACCACCCCGGTACGATGCTGATAAGCAATATTAGGGAAGACAATAAGCCTATCGGATCACTCCCTGACGGTGAGTTGATGTATCATTCCGATGGTGCGTTTGCTAAACGACCCTTTCGCTACACATTGTTATTTGCGATCGAAGTCCCCTCAGTGGGAGGCAATACTAAGTATGCCAATATGTACAAGGCCTATGACAATCTCGAAGCTGACTTGAAGTCTACACTCGCCGGTTGTCATGCCGAGCAACGCTATTACGCTAATAATGATTTTAATATCAAAACCAGATCACTAAGCGGTATTCGGCAACACCCAGTGTTTATCGAACATGAGGAAACCGGTCGCACAGCTCTTTATGTCAGTCGTTTGATGACGACCAAAATTATTGGGCTGCCAGAAGATGAAAGCGACGGCATACTGGAACGTTTATTCAATCATGCTGAACGATCAGAGGTCGTATATGAACATGTCTGGACGCCTGGTGATTTTGTGATCTGGGATAACCGGTGTTTAAACCATGCCCGTACAGATTTTTCAGAAGGTGAACGGCGGTTGCTCCGGCGAACTGCGGTATTTGGCGTCGATCCGGTCGCGGCGACAGCACAAGCTTGTTAAGGGCATGACAGCTTTTTGCTGTCTATTAATTAGTTTCTTTCTTGGGCGACCTACAATCTGTGCAAGGCGAAATGAATCTCGGACCCGGTTCATCTTCACAATCAGGCGGTGCGACCTGAATTATTGTTTAAAGCGTTACACGCAATTCCAAATTACAGGTTTGAAACATTAACATTGTTAGATAGTGCTTTCCGCACTGGACTATCTTGTTGGCATGACAAGGAGAATTACATGGCGGATGTCAATTTGGTGCATACCCCACCCGTAGCGACGGTAACGCTCGACCGGCCCGACGACCTCAACAGGATGACGCCCAACTCAATGCAATTACTGGGAGAAATTGTTAGACAAATTGTTAATGATTCGGAAATCCATGCTGTGGTGCTTACTGGCTCTGGAGAAGAAGTGTTCTCTGCAGGTTTGCTAAATCCGGATATTCGAGGCGCGATGTCCAAGGAACAAGTGATTGAGTTTGTACTACTAGCCAACCGGGTATTCGATGAGCTGGCTGCCCTGCCACAAATTGTAATTTGTGCGCTAAACGGAAATGTTCTTGCCGGTGCGGTAGAGTTGGCGCTGGCTTGCGATATCCGCCTCGCTGCCGACGATATTACGTTAGCCATGCCTGAAGCCAAATGGGGTGGGTTTCCCGGCGCAGGAGCACCTCACCGCTTGGCCATGGCCGTCGGCCATGCGCGAGCGCTCGAATTAATCTGCACCGGGCGCCA
>CAYZMI010000175.1:0-3209 GCA_964479475.1 uncultured Rhodospirillaceae bacterium
GGGGATTGTATAGAGAATAGGTGCAACGAATGGTTCTACAGTCGGCAATTCGATGGTCGCTGCGGCCATATCGCCGAGCTTCTTAATCCCTTGCGCGTCGGATAGGAATATTACCCGACCACCGCGCGCCACAACTTCCTGCATATTGCTAGCAGTCTTGTCAAATAACTCGTTAGACGGCGCAATTACAATGACGGGTACATACTCGTCGATCAAAGCGATCGGACCGTGCTTCATTTCGCCAGCGGCGTACCCTTCCGCGTGGATATAGGTAATTTCCTTGAGCTTGAGAGCACCTTCGAGCGCGATGGGGTAGCCAGTGCCACGACCGAGATAAAGCACGTCATTTGCTTCCGTCACCTCACTGGCAAGTGCGGCGATGGCTTCATCGTGAACCAGCACCTCGTTGCAACGTGAGGGAACCTCAGTTAGCGCCGAGCAAAGTTCTGCCGCGCGCGAGACATCAATAGTACCTCGTTTTGATGCCAAATCGATCGCAAGACAAGCAAGAACGGTGAGTTGTGTGGTAAAGGCCTTAGTCGAGGCGACGCCAATTTCCGGTCCTGCATGGGTCAGCAAGACCGCATCGGCCTCGCGTGCCATGGAACTTTCCGCAACATTGACTACCGATAAAATATGTTGTTCCCGCTCCTTACAATAACGCAGAGCTGCCAGCGTATCTGCAGTCTCGCCCGACTGGGAAATAAATAGCGCCAGACCACCTGTTTTCATATCAACAGCGCGATAGCGGAATTCTGAAGCGAAATCGAGATCCACCGGTACTCGTGCGATCTGTTCAAACCAATATTTCGCCACCATCCCAGCGTGAAACGACGTACCACAAGCAACAATTGTAATGCGGGGGATCTGTTTGAGGTCAAATGGTAAATCTGTAATGGTAACCACTTTGTTCCAAGGGTTAAGCAAGGAGCGCAGCGTGTCCCCAATAACGGCGGGCTGCTCGAAAATTTCCTTAAGCATAAAATGAGGATAATTCCCTTTACCTACCAAAGCGCCGGAAGTGGCGGTTTCCTTTACTTCACGATCGACAATTTCGCCAGTCTCGTTATGGATAGTAGCGCTGTCAGCTGTGATTTCGACCCAGTCGCCTTCCTCGAGATAGCAAATATTCTGCGTCAAAGGTGCGAGCGCCAACGCATCCGAACCTATAAACATTTCCCCCTCACCATACCCGATAGCGAGCGGGCTTCCACGCCGCGCACCAATCATCAGACCATCGGTGCCAGAAAACAGTATTGCCAGAGCAAAAGCGCCTTCGAGGCGTTGGAGTGAAACAGCAACAGCTTCTTGTGGTGACATACCTTTGGACAGAAAGTCACTCACCAAATGGACAACTGCCTCGGTATCGGTCTCGGTTTCGAACTGATGTCCTTTTTTCGTTAGTTCCTGACGTAGTTCTTGGAAATTTTCGATAATTCCGTTGTGAACCAATACGCAATGGTCGTTAGCGTGCGGGTGAGCATTAGTCTCATTGGGCAAACCATGTGTAGCCCAGCGCGTGTGCCCAATTCCCATGGTTCCACCAATGGGATTTTCGTCGACCAAGGCCTCTAGATTGGTGATTTTTCCCTCAGCCCGGCGACGTTCGATGCGGCCATTTACCAAGGTCGCGATACCGGCTGAGTCGTAACCCCGGTATTCAAGCCGCTTCAGACCATCGATCAAGATGGATGCAACATCGCTCTTGCCGATAATCCCGATAATTCCGCACATGTATCCTAACCCGTCTTTTTCTTCTTACTCGGGCTCGCGTCAACTTGTTGTGCTTCCTTTCGCACCCGATATTTCATGGCCCAGCCCGCATGATCCTCTTGGGGCGGGCGAGTTATGGACAACGCATCAGCGGGAACGTCCTTAGAAATCGTGGACCCAGCACCAATGACAGCGCCCTTTCCAATCTTGACCGGAGCGACAAGGGCCGTGTTTGAGCCGATAAACGCTCCCTCACCAATTTCGGTCCGGGATTTAAAATACCCATCAAAATTGCAGGTGATAGTCCCTGCCCCGATATTTGCGCCCGCCCCAACCCAACTATCTCCTATGTAGCTGAGGTGATTAGCCTTAGCCCCATCATCGAGTTGCGCGGCCTTCACTTCGACGAAATTACCGATATGTACATCCCGCCCGATATCGCTCCCTGGCCGGAGACGGGCATAAGGACCAATAATCGCACCCTCGGCAATGGTTGCACCTTCAATATGTGAAAATGCGCGAATTTCCACCTTGTCTGCAATGGTCACGCCCACCCCAAAACATACGTTGGGACCGATAACTACATCACGACCTAACTTGGTATCATAACTGAACCAAACGGTCTCCGGTGCCGTGAGCGTTGCGCCATTAGTCATAGCAGCATCGCGCAAACGTTCTTGCATTTCTGCTTCAGCGTTTGCAAGGTCTCCACGCGAATTTACACCCATAACCTCATTTGGATCTTCGGTCTCTACGACCGTACAGAGCCATCCCTTGCTTCGCGCAATCTGCACAATATCGGTTAAATAATATTCACAATTTGAATTGTTGTCCGAAACTTCTTCCAACAACCCAAACAAGCGTTCGCCATCGACGACCATGATACCGGCGTTACACAAACCGATGGCAACCTCCGTCTCATCGCAATCTTTGTATTCGACAATCCTATCAAGAGTACCGCTGCCGGTAGTAAGCAAACGCCCGTATTCTGAGGGCGCGTCCGGCCGAAACCCCAGCACCACAACTGCTGGATTGTCCGCGGCCTGTCGTGCCGCAACCATGGTGGATATAGTTTCTTCGGTGAGTAAGGGCGTATCCCCAAATAGAATTAGAATATCTCCCGCGAACCCCTCGAGTGCTTCGCGGGCCGCGAGCACCGCGTGGCCAGTGCCAAGGGGAGGCTCTTGAATGACAGATTGCACCGGCGCTACGAATTGTTCAACCGCAGACATTTGGGATGATACCACAACGATGGTGCAGTCCGGTTTTATGTCAGCGAGGCGGTTGAGCAAATGCCCGATCATAGGCTGCCCGGCGATGGGATGAAGAACCTTAGGCACTTCGGATTTCATCCTCGTTCCCAACCCTGCGGCAAGAAGTACAGCTGCTATTCTGGAATCACTCATGTATACGAGGCTCCCCTTAACCTAAACTTAACCTTACTTAACAGACCAACTAACACATTCCCCGAAATAATCCGTCAATGCAGCATCTCA
>CAYZMI010000176.1:0-3187 GCA_964479475.1 uncultured Rhodospirillaceae bacterium
AAGCGCTGAAACACCCGGTTGCCAGTAAGTAATGCCATGGTAGATTTCATCTGAAATCAAGCGTATTTGATGCTTCGTACAATAATCAGTAAGCGCTTCGATCTCTAATTCTCCCAACATAGTACCGGCTGGATTAGAAGGACTTGCGATTATCAACCCGTCGATGGGACCTTCGACTTGGTCCAGCAATTCCGGTGTAGGCTGAAATCGTGTTTCCGGTCCGGCAGGCAAAGGTACAGGCTCGATACCAAGCGCCAACAGTATATTACGGTAACCGGGGTAGCCTGGTTCTGCCATGGCAACGCGATCACCAGAATCGAAAGCGGCGATAAATGCCAACACGAATCCGGCAGACGACCCTGTCGTAACAACAATATTTGATGGATCAACCGTAAGATTTTGGGTCTCCAAATAATGATCTGAAATCCTGCGGCGAAGTGATATGATTCCAAAAGCCTCGGTATAGCCTAACAATTCGTTTTTTAAAGCTCGTTTGGCGGACTCTATAACTCCCTGCGGGGCTCGCGTTGCAGGTTGCCCCAACTCTAAGTGTAAAACATCGCCATGTTCCGACTGGCGTTGATTGGCCTCTCGAAGCACATCCATAACTATAAAAGGGGGAATTGCACCACGTCGCGATACTTTGATTGACACTTTAGTACTCCGCGTTAATCGCGTGGCCAAAGCCTCGGGGATCAGTCTTGACCTCGCAATTTGTTGGGTTATCAACAATGCCTCCTGGACACGACATGACATTTACTAAGCCGACCCGTGGGACCTCGGTAATCTCTAATTGTTTAGTTTTGAGGGAGTTGCGAATTTTAGCGGAAATACCTTGTTCAATTGCAAATTGCTTTGCTCGTTTCATTCCAGCTGCACGCTTGGACCGCAATGTATTCTCTAATTTCTCGTTTTCATTTAGAATGCGAAGAGCAACGTCCATCATCGCAGAAGACGCTAATTGATCTCCGGAACCGGTGGCCGCAAACAATGTTTGTTTTGTGTGACGATTGCCTACGATCATAGCAGAAAGGGCGAGCGCAAAGCCCCTCCTTGTAGGATGAGAAATTAGAATACCGGTGTCGCCAGCCATTTTACCGGAACCGAATGGTCTATCCATTGACATGACGCAAGCGGCAGAGTTCCCTGATCGATCGACAGCCAAAGCTCCTGCACTTGCGGTCGATTTATCGATTTGTGGCTGCGTCATAGTAGTCGCATACCCCGCACGAGCAGCAGCTGCTAACTTCATAATTTTTTCAATATCATCAGCTTTTCCGTAATTATTTTTATCTCCTAACGCCTCCCAAATCTTCGCCGCCACTTCACCACCGGCAGCCGGTGACGGAAAGAAAAATACGTCATGCGGGGCAAAATTTGCGGTTTTCGCTTTGACCCATTTAGGCCGATACTTTCTTAAATCCTCTATAGTTAACCAACCTCCGGCCGCCAATACTCCTTCAATAAATTTTCGCGCAACCGACCCTGAATAAAAATCTCCTGGACCAACAAGCCTTAGGCGACCCAGCGTAGTAGATAGATCTACCTGGCGGAGAATATCCCCTTCCTTGAATGGGTGTCCCCCCACGTCTAGAAAGACGGATCGTGCTTTGAAACCTTTTAACACTGTCTTTCCGTGTTGTTCGAGGGACCTAACCGCAACACGTGGTACACGCACACCAAAACGAGCTAGGCGTTCTGCAGGAAGTACTAGCTGTTCCCAACGGATTTTGCCATAACGCGCGTGCAACGCGTATAGACCCCGGAAACTTCCCGGCGTAGCGGCTAACCATCGACCGGCTGGAGCTTTGGACTGTACTCTTCGGGGGAAAAACTCGATTGCTTCTGCATTCCCTTCCTTCGCGTTAAACACAAGGCAGATTCCACCACCTCCAGCTCCAGCCGCATCCGGCCGTGTAACCATCATCGTCAAACCCATAGCCACTACCGCATCTACAGCGCTACCACCTGCGGACAATACGTCGTGGGCAATAAGAGTGGCTTCAGGTTCATCGGAAGCAACACCCCCAAAATATGCCCGAACGTGGCCAATTGCGCCGGTAGGTGGCGTTGAATCACCGCAGCCAACTGCTCCAGTTACGACCAAGGCAAGGCAGACACATTGACGTGTGATCTGACTAAATTTACGTTGAAGAGACTCTTTCGGAGTTTCGACTGTGACACCACGCAACTGCAAATTTCTTGCGATATCCATCCTATTCATCACGGGTTGTTTGAGACCTTTTGGTGATGCCCCTACTGCAAAAGGTATTTCGTTAATCCGGGACACCGAAATTGAACGTACCATTCGTAGCTATGCGGCGCCAATACTCAGGGTTGCTGAACTCGATGAAGAGGCTTTTAACATCCATATCGTGCAAAGTGGTGACATAAATGCCTTTGTTGCGCGGGGCCAACGACTGTTTATTACTACCGGACTTCTGCGCCGAAGTACCAACGCCAATCAACTAATCGGGGTTATTGCCCACGAAATTGGTCATATCACCGGCGGACATTTGGCACGCACCAAAATAGCGTTAGAGAAAGCAGGAACCACAGCGCTCATAACACAAATAATGGGCGTTGCCGCTGGTATCTTAACTGAAAACATGAGTACAGCTTCAGGAATTATAAAGGGCGGTGAAAATGTTGTGGCACGATCATTCCTCAACTACAGCAGGGGCCAAGAACAATCTGCCGACCAAGCTGCCGTGCGCTTTTTAGATAAGGCAGGTTTTTCAAGCAGAGGAATGCTTGACTTTCTGAAAGTATTATCTGGTCAGGAATTACTTCATAGCAACCAACAAGATCCGTATATGCTTACTCATCCACTTACAAGTGGCCGAATTGCATTTGTGCGTCATCACGTTATTAATTCGCGTTTTTCCAACCGGCCCACACCACCAAACTTTTCTATCATGCACCGCCGGTTAGTAGCCAAGCTAGACGGCTACATAGACGCACCATCTAAAACCTTTCGCCGTTATTCAGACACCGATAATTCTGTTGCCGCGTTATACGCAAGATGTCTCGCATATTTTCGGCACGGTAACTTAAAGAAAGCTACAATACTCGTCGATGAGCTAGCCAACCGAGAGCCTCAAAACCCGTATTTTTTCGAGTTAAAGGGGCAAATGATGTTTGAAAACGGCAGAATAAATAAAGCATTGCGGTCCTACCGCAAGGC
>CAYZMI010000177.1:0-3164 GCA_964479475.1 uncultured Rhodospirillaceae bacterium
TCAACAAGTTAGGTGTATTTGGCAGGCTAAAGGCCGCTTTCAATTACTTGCTCTGGGGTAAATCGGACACGGCTACATCCCTCCTTCGGAAGCAAAATAATGAATGATGGAACTACTTTGGGTAATTTCATCACACTTGAAGGTGGAGAAGGTACTGGTAAGTCGACCCAAATTTCATTACTTGCAAACTTCCTACGAAAAGCCGGTTGCACCGTAGTTGAAACTAGGGAACCAGGAGGATCCCCAGGTTCAGAGGTTATTCGTGACCTACTAATTAACGGTTCAACAGAACGGTGGGACCCCATAACAGAAACCATGCTTAATTATTCGGCGCGCCGAGAGCATTGGAAATATACTATTCTACCAGCGCTAAAGGATGGCTCCTGGGTAATTTCAGATCGTTTTGCAGATTCAACAATGGCTTATCAAGGATATGGGTTAGGAGTTGATCGTCGCTGGATAAATGACCTTTACGATATAGTCGTCGGAAATACGATGCCTGATCTAACCATCATTTTTGATATGGAACCAAAACTGGGTTTACAACGTGCTAACGACCGGCAATCGGGCGGCACTCGCTACGAGAACATGGATCTGGATTTTCACACTCGGTTACGCTTTGGATTTCTCGAAATTGCCAAACGTAACCCCCACAGATGCACTGTAGTAAATGGAGACCGCTCAATTGATGTAATTGCCAGCGACATCCAGCAAATTGTAAGAAATAAGTTTGAATTTTGGCTCGATGGTTGAAACGGCTAAATTAAGTAATATTAAACCGCAAGAAAACCCTATTTTGATCGGGCATGAGGCCGCAGAAGAACGTTTCGTCAGCGCATGGCAATCCGATAGGTTACCCCATTCTTGGTTGATCACTGGGCCAAAGGGTATTGGAAAGGCCACGCTAGCATACCGCATCGCTCGATTTGTATTAGCGAGTGCAAGCTCAGTACAGCCCGCTGGACTATTCGACGAAGACAGGATATCCGACCTTTACATTGATTCGGATAATTCCGTATTTCGGCATGTAGCCAATAGCACCCACGCCGATCTACAAACTCTGTGTCGGACGGTACATCCAGATACAAATAAGCCTCGCACATCGATTGTGGTGGCCGATGTGAGAGCCGCCGGTCGCTTCATGCGCCTTACGACCTCAGCGGATGGCTGGAGGGTTGTTATCGTTGATAGCGTTGATGAAATGAATCTCAGCGCGGCCAATGCACTCCTCAAAGTTCTCGAAGAACCTCCTGAACATACTTTACTCATGCTTGTAAGCCATTCTCCCGGACAACTGTTATCAACTATTCGGTCGCGCTGCTGCCAGCTGAAATTGCAAAAACTAACCGATGAGTGTGTCAGCAAGATCCTTGCTCTACGATCGCCGGACATTCCCGAAGCTGAAAGGCTTGCCATTATTCGTTTATCAGAAGGCAGCCCAGGAAGGGCCTTCGCTCTTATCGAGGACGATGGCCTTGCGCTTTACCGTCAGTTGTTGATTTTAATTTCCAATCTGCCAAACCCGCCGGTGCTAGAAATTCACGCCTTCGGCGACAAGCTGGCACGTGTTGGAGCCGAACAAAAATTCTGTACTGCGATGGAATTGTTGAGCTATTGGCTTGGCCGCCTTGCACGATCGGGCGCCGAACAGGGTAATGCGCCTTTAGCCATTGTTCCAGAAGAGGAGGGGGTAGGAGCTCGGCTACTCGCAGGTGCAAGGGTTGATCGGTTGATTGAGGTGTGGGAGAAGATCAACCGCTTAACGAATGAAACGACGAGGTTAAATCTAGACCGAAAACAAGTCTTGCTAACGGTATTTTATGTGCTGCAGGGCGTGATGAACCCTTAAAGTTTGTTTAGTTATCCGCTAGCAAACAAAAGTATTGATTGATGGCTGATAAGCAATTTTACCTGACCACCCCGATCTATTACGTTAACGATGTGCCACACATTGGACATGCATACACTACGCTCGCGTGCGATGTATTGGCACGATTTAAACGTTTAGATGGATTTCAAGTACATTTTTTGACCGGTACCGATGAGCATGGCCAGAAAGTTGAAAAATCGGCCGCTGCTGCCGACATTGATCCGCAAATATTTACCGACAATGTATCTAAAAATTTCCGCGATCTCGCCAAAAAAATGGGCTATTCCAACGACGATTTTATTCGTACTACGGAACCACGCCATATAGCTGCCGCTCAAGGAATTTGGCGTAAGCTCAAAGAGAATGGCCACATTTATCTTGACAAATATGCTGGTTGGTACGCCGTCCGCGACGAAGCGTTCTATGGCGAAGATGAACTACAAAAAGGGGAAAACGGCGAATTAATAGCCCCTTCAGGAGCCCAAGTAGAATGGGTGGAGGAGCCTAGTTACTTTTTTGATTTATCTAAATGGCAGGATAGGCTGTTGGATTTCTATGAATCAAATCCCAATTTCATAGCACCCAAGTCACGTCGAAACGAAGTCATCAGCTTCGTCAAGAGTGGGTTGCACGATCTTTCTATTTCACGAACCAGCTTTAACTGGGGTGTACCAGTACCTGGCGATCCCGATCACATTATGTATGTATGGCTTGACGCGCTAACAAACTACGCAACTGCCGTCGGATATCCAAATGACGATTCCCAAATGTTTACAAAATGGTGGCCAGCTAATCTTCATATGGTAGGTAAGGATATTTTACGATTTCATGCCGTCTATTGGCCGGCCTTCCTAATGGGCGCTGACCTTGATCCACCTAAACGCATCTTCGCTCATGGTTGGTGGACAAACGAAGGCCAAAAAATTTCTAAATCGTTGGGTAATATCATTGACCCAATCGAAATCGTTGACAAATATGGTCTTGATCAGATGCGTTATTTCCTGTTGCGCGAAGTACCATTCGGAAATGATGGCGATTTCAATCACGCTGCAGTGGTCAACCGGATAAACAGCGATTTGGCCAATGATTTAGGAAATTTAGCACAACGCGTATTGTCCATGATAAACCGTAATTGCAATGCCAAGGTACCGGAACTAGGTGATAACATTAGTGATCTTGCAGTCATAAACGTCCTGAAGGCCGCACAGACGTTACGCGCCAAATTACGCAAACATACCGATCAACAGGCTTTCCATGAGGCCTTGGAAGAAATTTGGCGTGTGGTTCGCGAGGC
>CAYZMI010000178.1:0-3122 GCA_964479475.1 uncultured Rhodospirillaceae bacterium
ACCCTTGCCATTCATGATCAAATTCCTAATTCAATACAACAAAGAAACACACAATTTTTATCTGACCTTGAACAATCAAACAATGACAGCGAATTGTTAGAAATTTTAAACCTTCTGTATTGGGGTAATGGGGGTGGTTCATACAATTGATATAGCGGTGCGTGAACAAATCAGGCACAATTAGGTGAATACTAGCTGGAGCTTCAAAATGGATGGAAACGCACCCATACGCCAGCCCGCTCGGCCCGGTGCTCCGGTGGTCGACCCGGCAGCGTGGTACACCGAAGACATGCTCGCGCGTTCCGATGAATGGATTTACCGCCTATCAGATGCGGAAATTGGCGATCTTTTAACAGCGGTGGAGGCGCTAGAATCCGCTGGCATTGATATCAAAGACATCACTCGCGATACATTTTTATTACCTGTCCTTGGCCCAACACTCGACGCCATTTATGGCGAACTTACCGAAGGCCGCGGCTTTATTCTGATCCGGGGGCTGCCTGTCGGCGAGATTTCGCGCTGGCAAGCTGGCGCCGCATTTTACTGCATGGGTACCTATCTCGGTCGGGCGTTATCGCAAAATCCGATGGGCCATGTGCTTGGCCACGTCAAGGACATGGGAAAGAGCTACGACGACCCCATGGCTCGCGGCTACCAGACGGCAGCGCGAATGAATTTTCACTCCGACCAATGCGATTACGTCGGCCTGATGTGTTTGCAACCCGCCAAGTCGGGTGGCGCCAGTCTCATCGTAAGTTCAATGACTGTCTATAATGAGATGGTCCGGCGGCGGCCAGAGCTGGCGCAAGCCTTATGCAAAGAGTTTTACTTCACCAAACATGGGGAGGTGGCAAGTGGCGAGGATCCTTGGTACCGCATGCCCATTTGTGCCTTTCAAAATGGGTATCTCTCAATTCGCGGCGCAGGCGCCCACGTAAAAAAAGCACAGATTTTAACTGGCGTTCCAAAATTTACCCAGACCGACATAGATGCCCTCGAATATTTTCAGGAACTCGCCGATGAACTGGTGATGCCCATGGAGTTTGAGCCAGGAGACATCCAATTCCTGCATAATCATGTGATGCTTCACACGCGAACGGCATTTGAGGATTATCTCGAACCCGAGCGTAAGCGCCACCTAATGCGGCTATGGCTCACAGACCCTGCGGGCCGCCCGACCCCGCCCGGCTACCGGGAGAATATCAGTGGCATCAAGGTGGACGGCACCATTTATACCGCGCCACTGGATATGACTGAAGCGGAGTAAACGTTTAGCAGCGAGCTTTCGCCCGCACCGACACCAGACACGCTCAAGCCGCGCCGGTGTTGTCTACAGGAGTGCTATGGCCGACGACCAAACTCAACAAACTGTCAGGAGCGAACAAGCCGCCCACTTCATCGCAAATTTTGAATTGAAGACTGCGCCTGAGGCGCTCATGGATATCGCTGAGACAGCCTTTATTGACACCATTGGCGTCATGTTGGCAGGCAGTTGTGAGCCCGTATCACGCCTTACGACCGAGATGGCGGCAGCCGATGAAGCCGCTCCGGTATCGGCAATCGCCGGCAGTAAAGTCCGTACTTCTGTGCAAAATGCTGCACTGGCTAATGGTGCAGCAACTCAGGCCCTTGATTTCGACCTATCCTTCATTAGCGGGCAGTCGGCGGCGGCAGTAATTCCCGGGCTTCTTCCGCTGGCCGAATCACTAGGGAGCAATGGCAGGGAATTGATCGCTGCATACATCGTCGGCTGCGAAGTGTGCGGACGAATTGTCCGTTCTTTCCCAGGTCTCTCCAGCCAAGGAGGCTGGCACGGTGCCGGTGTCGCAGGACCCATTGCCGCTGCAGCGGCCTGTGCACGGTTAATGGGTGCGGAGACAAGGACGTTGTCTGCCATTATTGGCATTGCCGGCTCCACCGCTGCCGGTCTCGGTGCCAATTTTGGTACCATGACAAAACCGTTCCACGCCGGTCTGGCGGCACGAAGCGGTATCACCGCAGCATTTCTAGGTAGTCGGGGATTTACTTCAAGCACCATAGCACTGGAAGGCCATCAGGGTTTCTTCGAATCCTATGCGCGTGGGCTCGAATGGGATACAACCGTTTTCGACACTCTTGGCGAAAAATATGATCTGCTTGACCCGGGATACAAGATCAAACCATTCGCCTGCGGCGGGTTACTCCACACCGCAATCGAAGCAGCGCTTAATTTGCGAGATGCAGCGCTGCCACGGCTCGACCAGATCACTGCAATCAAAATCGGGGCCGGAAAGCATGCCGCTAATCGCGTAATCGATGACTATCCGTGGTCGGAGGACAGCTCTCGATTTAGCCTAAAATATTTGATCCCCTATGCGTTAATTCATGGAGCACCTAATGTGGACACCTTCAAGGATAGTGCCATTGACGACCACGCGGTTCGGGCCTTTACCACCCGCGTATCGTCTTCGGTCGATCCTGAATTCGCCGATATCCAAGGGTCCGGCTATAGCCCGAGTAGAGTGCGTATCGAATTTAAAGGTGGTGACCGGCTGGAAGAGGTAGTGCATGAGGCACGCGGTTCTAAAGACAACCCCATGAGCGCTATGGCCATCAAACAAAAATTCAGCAACTGTGCAACCCGCAGACTAGATGATGACAGTGTGTCAGAGCTATATGAATTCCTGCAAAACCTGCGGCACCAAGAGAATCTGGAAAATTTATGGCAACTCCTGACGCCATCTGACTGATGTTATTTAGTGCCGACGAGCCATGGTCACGGGGCACCGTCAGGCATATTGTTGGAATAATTATTAAAGTTTACAGGTCAAGGAGTTAGGCGATGAAATATCTCCATACCATGGTTCGGGTACAAGATCTCGAGGTGTCGTTAGATTTTTATTGTAATAAGCTTGGGCTCGAAGAGGTTCGGCGCGTGGACCATGAAAAGGGCCGCTTCACGTTAGTTTTTCTCGCCGCTTCGGACGACGTGGCCGCTGCAAAAGAAAGTCGCGCACCCACTGTGGAGCTTACTTACAATTGGGATCCAGAAGACTACGAGGGTGGACGAAATTTTGGTCATTTAGCCTATTGCGTCGATGATATTTACGCGGTGTGCAGTCGGCTACAGGACGGTGGCGTGA
>CAYZMI010000179.1:0-1415 GCA_964479475.1 uncultured Rhodospirillaceae bacterium
AGCAATCAGGCTGGGCCGGGCGCGGATATGATGCGGGTCTTGGCCGGCATGGGTGGCTGAATAGGCTTTAATTCTGTCGCCCCCGATCGCGCGGGACAGCGCAGCCCATTCCGGTTCACAGGCAAATATATTTATGACCGCCGTGGCTGGGGTTGGTAATGCCAACCCCAGCGCTACGGTTAATATTGGAAGCGTTT
Source organism: uncultured Rhodospirillaceae bacterium (assembly GCA_964479475.1). Taxonomy (GTDB): domain Bacteria; phylum Pseudomonadota; class Alphaproteobacteria; order MPNO01; family UBA2964; genus JAQBTY01. Next base: position 198 of record CAYZMI010000179.1, read on the forward strand.
TTAGGTTCATCAATCTGGTCCCTAAAACGCGTGCGCCGGATGTGCGCCGATGCTCATGATGTATTGCAGGATAAACTGATTGTCAGCTTTTCCGCTCTCCAACTTCTCATGATTGAACTGTGCGCGAATTCGTCCAAACTCGCTGTTGGTCCAGTCGCTCATTACGGTAATGTTGTATGGGTTGTGACCTCCACTGTCGACTCCAGTGCCGGCGAGTCCCGCAGGGGTGTTGGCGGAATGGAGCTGAGAATACCGGCCGCCGACCCGCCACGCTGGCGCAAACTTGTAAACCATCTGGGCATACCAGCCAAACGAACCCTCATGATAGTCGTGTCTTACCCCAGCCGAATTGTCATATGTACCATCCTCGTGCCGGTAAAAGACCTCGGATTGGGCGATCAACTCTTGTTGTTTCGAGTTGCCGGTTGGGGCCCAGGTGTAGCGCAGGTCTGCCGCGTAAAGATTGGATTGGCCGACAAATGTTAGTGCGTCTTCATTTGCCGCGCGACTATTCACGTCGCTGTGCAGAACGTAGCCGCCCATGCGCCAGCTGTGATTGTCTCCGATATCATTACCAACTCGAGCAAAGGCGGACCACGCGCCTAGGCCGCTCACAGAACCGCCGGCGGGGAAATCATCGCCTCGAAAAACACCACCGCCAATTTCGCTGTAGAAATCGGTCGGTAGCACGTAGGATAGCTCGACCCCGTCGTCGTTGAAGGCTTTATTTAAAAAGGCACGGTTTGGCAATGGACGGTCTGCAAAATCATCAGAATGTGCATGATGTTCATTGAGATAACCGAATGTCCAGAATGCGCGCCCCGCCTTCAGCCTCGCACCGTCGGGTAATCCTAACCCAGGTAGCGTCTGTAAATAAGCTTCCTCAAGTTCCACCTTGTCGCTGCCGTCCTCACGAACGATTGCTGTAGTGAGGCTGCCATAAAATTTATCATCCACGTTGGCGGAGAAATTAAGCTCTGACTCGTCGATCGCGAGCCCTTCTCTTCCTCGCTCCCCTTCTTCGCCTACGCCAAACCCGGCAATTGAAGACGAAGCCCGCGAAAATGTAGATGCACGCCCATTAAGAATTACGCCAATCGATGGATTGAAACTATTGCCCTTAACTACTCGAACGCCCGAAGCTGGCTTTTGTGTTTTGGCTGCCGTTTGCTTCTTTGTCTCAAGCTTTTTGAGCTTCCCCTCAAGAGCTTTAATTCG
>CAYZMI010000179.1:1515-3091 GCA_964479475.1 uncultured Rhodospirillaceae bacterium
GAGCAATCCGACAATTGCTGGGTGAGACATGGCTCACCATTATGGTCATGTGCGTGATCGCCATATTCGGCTACATGGGTAATAGCCCAAAACTGCATGCATAAGAAAAGGCCAGCCACAAGCGTGATGCCTGGCAATCCAGAATATGCGTTGCGAACTGATTTACGGCGATTCGGCCCCATACATGCTGACTCCCAAAATGTTATGATATAACATACCACCAATTTTACAAGCAGAGTCCGAAGATCTTAAAACTTATGTTGGAAGGAATTATCCAATCGATCCTTTGTACATTAGCCTCGGAAAGCCAAAGCCCTTTGTGGCTTTCTGAATCCATGATTTTTGGCAATAGCATTGGAGCGCGCTGATCTTCAGTGCCACCCCTATCTTTGTGGAGGCGTTTTTTCTTACCTAGGGCGACGAAGTAGGACCTCGTACCCAATGTTAATGTGGGCAATAAACGGCGCAACCGAGTTACGTGGTACAAATGTTTAGACTAATCAATAAGTTTGCAAGGTACTGACCAAACAAACCGAATACATTTCAGAACCTATATAGCAAGATCACAGTTGTGATCAGCGGCAGGTCCATAGATATTAACGAAATCGGCCGTGAGGGGGGCTTAATATGACACTCGTTATCGATAATCCAACCATTGAAAAAATACTTAAACCGGCAGAAATAAACGATGCGTTGGAATTAGCCGCCCGGGAACTGGCGACCGGTGGTGCCATAAATGCGCCTCCCTATCGGGTCTTTACGCCTCGGGACCCGGATGATTACCGGGATCATCCAAGGTTCCCCAAAGGAGACGAGACCAAGAATGCAAAACCGCCAACACATTATTGCTATACGTCGTTAAGTGGCGCCATAGAAAAACTCGAAGTTACGACTGATCGTATAGATTCGGATATAATTACCTACTTTGAACAGGACGGAAAAACCCTTCAGAGGCGGGTACCAGGCAGGAAAGACGGGAAGTTTTGTGGCCTGATCTACCTCTATAGCTCGCGGACCGGCGAACTCCAGGCCATCATTCACGATGGCTATCTTCAGAAATTTCGTGTGGCCGGCACGGGGGCAGTCGGCGCCAAATATCTCGCCCGGAAAAATTCGAAGACCATGGCGCTAATAGGAACAGGCTGGCAGGCTCAGGGGGCGGCCTGCTGCTTCGCTGCGCTTGGCGTATTGAACACAATTAAGGTCTTTAGTCCAACGCCCGGCAAGAAAGAAGCATTTGCGGCAGAGATGTCGAAAGAGGCGGGTATAGACATTGTCCCGGTTGCTTCGGCCCGGGAAGCAGTTCGAGGAGCCGATATCGTTTACATGGCGACGAACTCAAAGGATCCAGTGGTCATGGCGGATTGGTTAGAGCCCGGGCAATTTGTAAGCAATGTTTCCGATGTGGAGCTCGAACTTGCCGGGTGGGAGCGCTGTGATGTTTTGGCCATGAACCGTCATGGCAGACGCTGGATGCGATATGCCATTGGGGGTGAGGACGTTATCCCCGAACATGGCAAGGATCAATATACGCGACCTACCAGTATCGCCTGGGACGAACAAATTTTGCTAGGTG
>CAYZMI010000180.1:0-3037 GCA_964479475.1 uncultured Rhodospirillaceae bacterium
ATGGGCCCAATCCCTACTTTGCAATGCTTGCGCTTGCCGATGCTATAGTTGTCACTAGCGATTCGGTAAACATGGTGTCAGAGGCGGCTGCGACTAGACGGCCGGTCCATATTTTCGAATTGAAAGGCGGATCAACTAAATTTGACCGCTTTCACCATGCATTTCGTGATCGCGGTATAACCAGGCCTTTCGAGGGACATATTGAGAACTGGGAATATGAGGCACCGGACGATATGGCACGGGCTGTAGAAGCAGTTCGTCGGCTGTTGTAGGAATAATCTTCTATGCTAAGGACAGCCTACACCAGAAGGCTAAATGTTTGCTGCAGGAGGCTGAGTTTTGATCTTTTGCTCATTTTATAGGTTTCCACTTTTATTTCAGTGAAGGCTAGCGTCGCGGAGCTTTGATAGAGCAAGTAACTCTTGAGTTCCGGTGCAGTGCGTCGAGAACCGAGAGCCACACTAACATTAAAAATTACGTAGAATACGTAGAATAGGCGAATTAATTGTGATTTGAGTGCTTTGTGCTAGGGGGCGTTAACCGGTTTAGGTGCCCGGTCATCCTGTACTTCCAGATGATGTTTATTATTTATTTCCGGGATGAATAAATAGTTATGAGCACCCTGATAATACTAATTTTGGAGAATCTAGCGTTCAGAGTCTTTACTGCCGAAATGATAATTGAATTTGTCCCATCCCGCCGTTATGAGTTGTTTTGTATAATTGGCCGTGCCATTGAATTGGAACATGTCCTTCATTGATCTTGAGGCATTACAGACCGCTTCCATAGCATATGATCCCTACGATCACGTGATAGTACCTCAATTCCTGAAATTAGATGGGGTCGCTCATATTGATGCTGACTACCCAGTCATCGACAGCCCGGGCAGTCATCCACTGAGTACGCTTGCACCAGGACTGGCTTTCGCCGCGCTAATGGAGGAACTGCAGGGCAAAGAAGTGCAACAGGCCTTTTCAAAAAAGTTTGGCATCGATCTTTCGCCTTATCCAACTACGGTCACGGTACGCGGGCAATGCCAAGAGAAGGACGGTGCTATTCATACCGATACACCAAGCAAGATCGTTACTGTTCTCATATATATGAATACTGGGAGGCTAGCTAATGAAGGTGGGCGGCTTCGCTTATTGCGCTCTGCAACTGATTTGAGCGACTATGCTGCGGAAATCCCACCCATCGCCGGAACTATGCTCGCTTTTAGGCGCAGCGATCGTTCTTTTCATGGGCACGAGACTTTTATCGGTAAACGGCGGGTGATCCAGATGAATTGGGTGACCAGCGAGATGGTGGTAAGGCGCGAGCTGCGGCGTCATCGCTTGTCGGCTTGGGCGAAGTCGCTATTGTACGCGGTTACAGGCAAGTTTTAGGCAAAAGCGGCGATGGCCCTGAAAATCGAAACCTTTAGTAATGTCAAAGGCGGCAATAGTTTTTACAAAGCGGCAAGCCATCCTGTGGTCGCAAAAAAAGTGTCGTTGCTAATTGACCGGTTAGAGGCGGCCCAGGGTGTCGCGGTCTATGATCCGTTCGGTTTATATTCAGGATTTGCAGAACTTTATAATCTAGATGCTTGCCGCTTCACGTCGAGCTTTGTTCAGGATGTGGAGAAAATTGGAAACATGGTCGCATGTTGCCGGGCGCAGCCCATTACCGAGTTCTGTGAGTCGGATGTGGACATGTTGTTCATTGCTGCCTTCGATTCAGACCGTCTGACTAGTCATCTCCAATTGTTACTTAATGGTGTTACTACCGTCGTGGGATTCGACGAAATTAGACTCGATGACACCTATCTTACCAACCGGCAGAATTACTTGGACAAAATGAATTTTGCGACCAATTTTGCATTTTTCCGCGATATGGATGGAGCGCACACTCGACTGGTGACATCGAATTATTGGGCGAGTTATGGAGCAGATGCCGTATCGCTACATTTGATCTTATTCGGTGAGGACGGGGAAGTCCTAGCTGAGTGGGATGAGCAGTTGGCCGATGGTCCGACGAGTGTGACTATAGAAAGTCGCGAGGTACGCGACCGTTTCGAAACCGGCCCCTTCACGGGACAACTATTTCTGCATGCCGTGGGTATTGCGGGTCATGACGTGGTCAAGTACGCACTAGATTTTTGGAGTGATGACGGCCTTGAACTGTCCTGCACCCATGACGCCAATGCTTGGCCCGCCGATTATTACGCTGGTTTGCCTGCGCCGCACAACGGTGAGGAGGTGGTGCTATGGATTCAGAACTCAAATCCTTGTCCCATTCCGGCCGGGGAAGTTCGGCTAAACCTAATGGGAGACAACCAAGTTAGCCGTTTGTCCGAGGCCATCCCGCCCTACGGTACGCTTAAACTAGCGGTTTCGAGCTTGCTACCGAAGGCCAGTTGGCCACAGCAAATCGAAATTCAAGCGGGGAAATATTTTGTCAGACCGCGCTACGAAGTTACTGATGCACAGTCCCGTCGTCGTATCGCCCATGCCAACGTAGAGCGTACCGATCTCGTGCCCGATCCCAGGATTGCCCAATTGGGAATTTTGATGGGGAAGGGCTTTATACTCCCGGCTCCGATCTTGCCGCCAAAGGACTGGCGCAGCACGGTACTACCCACGCCAATGGCAAGGGAGCAGGAGGAACTGCCTCTTACTGCTTTGATCATTGATGCATCGGGCCAGGAAATTATGCGCCACCGATTTGGCCGTTTGCCGCGCAACCATGATATGGTGCTCGATGTGGACGGTTTGCTTAACAGCAAGGGATTGCCGAGCGGTTATGGCCATATAGAATTAATTTACGATTTTGCTGATGGCGGCGACGCTGATGGCTGGCTGCACGGTTTATTTAGATATGAGAATAAGGAAAACGGCCACGCCGCTGAGACTAGCTTTGGTGCACATATTTTCAATACCGTTCTGACGTATCGTGGTGAACCGCAATCTTATATGGCTCAACCACCAGGGTTGAGTACGCGGTTATTCCTGAGGCTTGGGCCCGAACCGTGGGACACTATGTGTCATCTGATCTACCC
>CAYZMI010000181.1:0-1738 GCA_964479475.1 uncultured Rhodospirillaceae bacterium
TGCGAGTTAACAGCACGTATCACTCTAGCCATTAACAAAATGGGGAAACGCCCTAGCGAAAAATTTCTTTCGGGTCAGCTACTTAACTATTTTGGTGCCGCGGCGGGTGCGGCACGCATTTTGGGTCTCGATTCGGCAGGCATGCAGAGTGCTTTGGGTCTCGCGTTGATGCAAATGGCCGGATCCCTCCAAATAACTCAGGGTGGCGACCCGCCTGCTAAGGCGATTTATGGTGCTTTCCCAAATCAAGCCGGCGTCCAAGCGGCTTTACTAGCCGAAGGAGGTCTTGTCTCGAACATTGATATTTTCGGATTGCCGGCAGGTCTCTACCCAAGCATTTACGGCAGCAATTGCGATGAAGCTGTACTAACCGAAGACATTGGCGACACATTTTATTTGACACAAGTAGGGTTCAAGCCATGGCCCACGAGCGAAAAGCTACATGCCCCAATTGAAGCAGCCATGCAGATTGCCGAGGAGAAATTCGTACCCAAGGAGACAACACACGTCAGAATTATGGTAAATCCAACGGCCGCCGCCTGGTGTGAACCATTGGTAGAGCGCCGGCGACCGGTCAATGCCGCTGCCGCCGCCAACAGCATTCCCTACTGTACAGCCCGAGCATTAACAAGCGGCAATGTGATACTTTCCCACTTCACGGAAACTGCACTTGCTGATCCAACTGTTCGCCACATTGCAGAGCACACTACTTGTGTCGTCGATAATATGGTCACGGGCGCAACAGTCTTTGTCACGATGGCAGATGGGAGGGAACATTACTCTGTTATTGATCAACCTTTGGGATCAGGTGCTCGACCAATTTCGGATGAACATCTAAATGCCAAGTTTCGAGATTGTTGTGCCCATGCGAAAACCCCACTTAACGTGTCGCAAGCCGACAAAATTATCAACTTCATCGAAAGTCTTGAAGACATAGAAGATATTCGGATACTGGCCCGTTTATCATGCGATGGCCAAACGTCTAATCGACGGGTCGTATAATCAATAATTCTTTCTCCAATTTGACAATGCCGATCACTATTTAAGCATCACGTAAACCTCAACCAAATTTCTGTCCTATGTTTGAACTGGCTCTTTCTTGAGACCTTCGGTTATCAATAAGCGTGTGTAAAATTATTCAAGCCCGTGCAAGTTGCACGGGCTTGATTTAATTAAGGTTAGAAAAAACTTAGTACTGGAAAACCTTAGGAAACTTTTTGCGGACCTCCTCAGCCAATTCCGGTGACGTTTGTGCCACTGCTGGAAAAGTGTCAATGCGCTCATAAGGACGGCACGCATTAATGACGACGCGCGTATTATAAAGCGTGTCTTCACCATGCATGGGATCAAGCCGGGACGACTGACACTGGTTGAGATGGATGATGTCTTTCTCGGGATCCGATCGTGTACCCATTGCCCAAACCACATCATGCAAATTATGTGCCTCGATATCCTCGTCCACCACGACCGTATAACGGCCACAATAGGTCGCAGGGTTCAACTGTGAGGCCATCAATCCCGCTTGGGTCGCATGACCATAAAATCGCTGCTTGATGGAGACTACCACGAAAGTACGGCCCGATCCGGCCTCATGATGCCAAACTCCGCGCACGTCTTGCACACCAGCTTTCTCTAGGCCCTCCATTAAGGTCACCGAACGTGTGAAACACCGCTCAAACAGGTGGCTGTGCGGCGGTTTTTGGCTCGCAGCACAAGTAAGGATGGGATTTGTGCGGTA
>CAYZMI010000181.1:1838-2956 GCA_964479475.1 uncultured Rhodospirillaceae bacterium
GGTATGGGCTCGTGATTAAACATTTTTTCACGATATGATTTTAAGAGTTCGAACCGATTACCAGAGATTTCGGTGTCCATGCCGACGGCAAGTGCGAGACGATACGGCGAAGCCAACATACCATAAAGACAACGAAATCCTTTCGGATAACCCGGGATTTCGTCAAACAAGACCGCTTTGGCCTTCTCAACACGCTCCCGATAAAGCACTTCCACAACGGCCCCCATTTCCTTATCCCAATGGGCGCCATCAATTTTCTCCAACTGGCCACCCTCTTCAGCCGCAGCGAGAAAATCGCGCAAATCGGTCTGGGGGCTAAAGTTCTCCCGGCCTCCGTCCATTTTATTTATCTCCTTTTTTCAAATTGAATTTGTGTTTTAGGTCGAGTGTCCCGATTTCAAATTAATTCAGGGGTAGCCCTACAGACTAACCTTTTAATCTCTCAAATGTCCCCAGCGATCCCAGGCCTCACGGCGCGCTTCAGGTGTAGGCGCATTAACCTTCTGAAACTCGTCCTTCCAGTGGAAAGGCCGGCAGGCGTCGATGATCGCTCGGCTGTTGGTCAAATTACCCGTTTTACGCTGTTCTGGCGAGATCACTGGATCAAGTGCAGAACTCCACATATTGTGAATGATATCTATGCCGCTCGCCGGATCGCAACGGGTGCATACAGCCCAAATTACTTCGTCGAGGTTCGACACATCTACATCTTCGTCAACAACGACAACCAGGCGGCCCAAATATGCGCCCGCGTGACAGCTTGCTGCAATGTGTCCAGCTTGCGTTGCGTGACCTGGGTAGCGCTGTTTGACTGCAACTGCAAGGAACAGCCGTGAACCGCCCACCTCATGTGCCCACACTTCGGTCACGTCAGGAACGCCAGCGCGTGCAATATTTTCCTTGAGTACAGCAGATCGGCTAATCGCCCGGTAACGTGCATATTCGTAGGGCATACGAATATGAGCAGCCCCTAGCATGATGGGATCGTTCCGATAATAAACAGCGGATATATCTACCCAGGGCTCTGCTTCCATTACACCACCCTGGTATCCCAGCCATTCGCCGAATGGACCTTCTCGTTCTGTATTTCCCGGATGAATGAAACCCTCAATTACGAT
>CAYZMI010000182.1:0-2943 GCA_964479475.1 uncultured Rhodospirillaceae bacterium
GCTCTTGCGCGATCGGCAGAGCAAGGGATTAGGGCACTGGTTGCCGAGTTTGACAATCCGGCGACTGCCTATTTATCCCGGCCGGACCCCTTCTATTCTGCAGCTTACGCAGAATATAACCACCTTGCGCGCGTTCAGGAATGGTCATCCGTCGGGATTGTGGATTTTGAGGCATGACAATAACATCTGAAGGTCTTGAAGTTAGACTCAATACCAATAGATTTCAAAGACGGGCTGCTAATCCTCAACGTTCGGTCTGGGTCTCAGCATCTGCTGGCACCGGTAAAACCAAAGTACTAACCGATCGTGTTTTGTCGCTCCTTTTAGCTGGGACTGAACCACACCGCATTCTTTGTCTCACATTCACCCGAGCTGCAGCCGCAGAGATGGCAAACAGAATCAATAAAGCTCTTGCCGGTTGGGCTATTTCCGATGATGAAGAGTTGGATAGTCAAATCCAAATGCTTAGAGGACGTCGCCCTGACAGCAAAACTCGAGATCAGGCGCGTCTACTATTCGCTCGAGTGTTGGATGTGCCGGGAGGTATGAAAATTCAGACGATCCACAGCTTCTGTGAATCTTTGCTGGGAAGGTTTCCTCTCGAAGCTGGGTTGGCGCCTCATTTTGAAGTCATGGACGATAGGGATGCCAATGTCGTACAGCTTGAAGCTCAAAAACGCGTTTTGGATAAAACGCGACTTGGTGCAAACCCGAAACTCGAAATTGCCTTAGCCGACATCATTGGTTACATAAATGAAGCAGAGTTTACGACATTAATTTCAGCGCTTTCAGCCGATCGCGGTCGTATTCGGCAATTACTGCACCGCCATCATGGTATCGAAAAGCTCGTTGAGGAAACTTACACTCGACTTGATGTACCTTTAGAATCATCACCAGAAGATGAAATAGAAAATGCGGTAGTCGACATTGCCATCGATGTCGAAGGGCTGATAAGTGCCGCAAGAGCTATGCTCCAGGGTTCGAAAACGGACCAGTTGCGGGGCGAAATTATTGCCAATTGGTTGGAAAAAGATCAGGCAGACAGAGTGTCCAAAATTGATAACTATCTCGCTGTTTTCTTTACTACAGCGGGTACTGTTAGAAAGGCACTTATCAATAAACAAGCAAAGGCAATCAACCCCGCTGCAGTAGTAGTGTTAGATGCCGAGGCCGCTCGACTCGAAGATCTACAACATCGAATTCAAGCGGCGGTCACGGCCCAATCGACCTGCGCACTACTGCGGCTTGCTGATGCATTGCTTGATCAATACGAAACCCGTAAGCGGGAAATAGGCCGTCTTGACTATGACGATCTTATTCTAAAAGCGAGGGAATTGCTGGAAACAGATGGCGGTGCGTCTTGGGTTTTGTTTAAACTCGATGGTGGAATAGACCACATCCTAATTGATGAAGCACAAGACACTAATCCCGACCAGTGGGCCGTTATTCGTATTTTGGCGGAGGAATTTTTTGCCGAGCTTGCTCCCAGCGAAACTAACCGGACGATATTTGCTGTTGGGGATACCAAGCAGTCCATATACAGTTTTCAGCGAGCGGCGCCGGAGGAATTCGACGCTATGCGCGCATATTTTCGAAATCGAGCAAACAATATCGGGCAGCAGTGGGACGATATAAATCTCGATCTATCTTTTCGCTCTACGGCGTCGGTTTTGAAAACGGTCGATGCAGTATTCTCAGATACAGAAGCACAGGACGGATTAGTTGTTGAGGACCAAATAATTCGTCACGATACATTTCGGCAAGGCCAAGCAGGTTTGGTCGAGATTTGGCCGCCAATCGCGCCAAAAGAAGTTGACGACCGAGTGCCTTGGGCTCCGCCGGTATTAGCAAGACATGAAGCACACCCTACGGTGCGGCTAGCTAATGTAATCGCTGGTTGCATTGGTCAATGGATTGAAAGTGGGGAGATGCTCGAGAGTCGTGGGCGAGCGATACAACCAGGCGATATCATGATACTGGTGCGTCGGCGTGGGGTATTTGTCGAGGAATTGGTTCGCGCACTAAAACAGAAAAATATACCGGTCGCCGGCGTGGATCGAATGGTCCTTGGCGAACAGCTTGCAGTACGCGATCTCATTGCTCTTGGCAACTTTCTCCTTTTGCCTGAAGACGATTTGACACTTGCGACCGTACTCAAAGGGCCGTTTTTTGGACTGAATGATGACGATTTATTTGAACTAGCTTATGGGCGTGATAATCAAACCCTTTGGTACAGGTTACGCCAATTTGCACATAGTAAGCCTATTTACAAAGCGGCTTCCGCGAAATTGGGCGAGCTTATGGCCAGTGTTGATTTTGTCACACCTTTCGAACTTTTCGGCGATTTACTTGGTCGTCGGCGTGGGCGACACCAAATTGCCCGTCGTCTGGGACTTGATGCAAATGATCCACTTGATGAATTTTTGGCAAGAGCGCTCGCGTTCGAGCGAACACAAGCTCCTTCATTGCAGGCGTTTCTCCATACCTTTGAAACCGATAGTGTCGAGGTAAAACGCGATCTTGAGCAAGCGACGCGCAACGAAGTACGGGTAATGACCATTCACGGTTCGAAAGGGCTGCAGGCACCCATCGTGTTTTTACCCGATACGCTTCAGGTTCCTACTCAGCGGCCTCAAATTGTTTGGACCGAGGACGATTATTTAATTTGGCCGCCCAGAGCACGTTTTGTAGAGCCGGTAGCGGGGGCTGCAATAGATCGGTCGATTGTCTCCCGCGATCAGGAATATCGGCGACTTCTATACGTAGCAATGACGAGGGCTGAGGATCGATTGTACATATGTGGCTGGAAAAACCGAAAAGAACCACCGAAGGGAAACTGGTATGACCTAATAACAAGATCGATGGCCGGGTGTGGAGTTTCCGATCACTTTGATCTCTCTGCCTATTCGGCCTTGGGTTGGCAGGGCGAAGGCTGGCGTATAA
>CAYZMI010000183.1:0-2906 GCA_964479475.1 uncultured Rhodospirillaceae bacterium
CCTCCTCTGGGTCGGCGGAGTTTCGTGAAGGTATTGAGCGTGTAATCTTGCCCGCGCTTGAGGATTTCGATCCTGGGCTAATTATAATTTCTGCCGGTTTTGATGCACACGCACGCGATCCTTTGGCGTCAATTCAGCTTGAGGCAGAAGATTTTGCATGGGTTACACGAAAATTAGTGGATGTTGCCGGTGAGTATTGCGACGGGAAAATTGTTTCGTCCCTAGAAGGTGGGTATGACTTGGAGGCCCTATCTACAAGCGTCACAGCCCACCTATCAGAGCTGGTATCTGCTTAATTCGAGAACTAACCAATTCAAAATAGCGGATAAATCATCGGGAATTCTCGCTTGAAACCCAGTGATTGCGCATCTTGCTCTGCGCCGACTGCATCATTAGACTTTATATAGGATTGGTCTGAGGGCCTTTTGATATGGCTAAAAGTGAGAAATCATCAAGTGTATCGTCTCTTTCTTTTGAAGTGGCGTTATCGGAATTAGAGGAAATTGTTCGTCAACTCGAAGCCGGGAAAAGTAGCCTTGAAGATGCCATAAAAGCCTATGAACGAGGTGCGGCACTCAAACAACATTGCGAAATCAAGCTTCGCGAAGCCAAAGCACGAGTTGAGAAAATAAATGTCAGCGCTGAAGGAGAGGGTAATAAGTTGGAGCCAGCAAATCTTGAATGATGCCGAACATGTTGTTTCGCTTGAGAACGCTTTGTCTGAAGGTGCTGCAGCAGTTAACCAAATTCTTGACGAGGTTTTGATAGCACCTGAAGGTCCGGAAACGCGCGTATTTGAGGCTATGCGATATTCGGCGCTCGGTTCGGGTAAGCGTTTGCGTCCGTTTTTGGTCCTGGCGTCGGGCCGTCTTTGCGGCGTACCGGATATTCAATCTTTGCGCGTTGGCGCGGCAATCGAACTTGTGCATTGTTATTCATTGGTGCACGATGATTTGCCCGCCATGGATGACGATGATTTGCGTCGTGGCCAACCCTCTTGTCATTTGGCGTTTGATGAAGCGACAGCCATCCTTGCTGGTGATGGTCTGCTGACTCTAGCTTTTGAAGTTCTAGCCAATCCTGCCACCCATCCTGATGGGGAGGTGCGTTCAAACCTCATTAGTGGGCTAGCCATGGCTGCAGGAGGACACGGAATGGTTGGCGGCCAAATGATCGATTTATTGGCCGAGAATACCGATGCAGATTTCGCTATGATTACGCGCATTCAGCGCTTGAAAACCGGTGCTCTAATTGGGTATTCCTGCGAGGCTGGTGGAATTTTGGGTGATGCGATTGATGAACAACGACTTGCACTGCATCGTTACGCACATGACCTAGGGCTTGCATTTCAGATCGTCGATGATCTATTAGACGCGCTCGGAAGCGTAAAAGATTTGGGGAAAGAGACACGAAAAGATGAGGCGGCGGGTAAAGCAACATTTGTTTCTCTGCTTGGAGTTGATGAAGCTAAACGTCGAGCCCAAATTTTGACGGATCAAGCTATTTCGCATTTAGATATTTTTGCGGAAAAGGCAGAACACCTTCGCGGCATAGCAACATTCGTGATCGAGCGACGGACATAAGGAGAAAAAATTGACTAGTGTCCCCGAAACGCCGTTATTAGATAAGATCAATTACCCTGCGGAATTACGTCAGCTCGAGACCAAGCAACTTCGGCAACTTGCTGATGAATTGCGGATTGAAACAATTAACGCCGTATCCACGACCGGTGGACATCTTGGTGCTAGTCTGGGCGTCGTAGAATTGACGGTCGCTTTGCATTATATTTTTGATACCCCTAATGACCGGTTGGTGTGGGACGTTGGGCATCAGGCCTATCCGCATAAAATTTTGACCGGTAGGAGAGACCGAATTCGTACATTACGCCAAGGGGGGGGGCTTTCCGGATTTACTAAACGCAGCGAAAGCGAATATGACCCGTTTGGCGCAGCGCATGCTGCGACTTCTATATCCGCGGCCCTCGGTTTTGCGGTGGCACGTGACCTTAGTGGAAAAAACAACAATGCAATTGCGGTAATTGGTGATGGGTCCATGACCGCGGGAATGGCTTATGAGGCCATGAATAACGCTGGTTCTATGGCATCTCGCTTGCTAGTTATTTTAAACGATAACGATATGTCGATTGCGCCGCCCGTCGGGGCAATGAGCGCTTATCTTTCCCGTTTGGTGTCATCTCGATCTTACAGGTCGCTGCGCCATCTTATGCGCGATTTAGCGAAAAAATTTCCACGGCCCCTTGAGACCGCTGCAACTCGGGCGGAAGAATATGCTCGGGGGATGGTTACTGGCGGTACTATGTTCGAGGAGCTCGGGTTTTATTATGTCGGTCCAATCGACGGTCACAATCTCGATCATCTTCTGCCGGTGCTCAAGAACGTCCGCGATTCTGAGGAGCCAGGGCCTGTTCTAGTCCATGTGGTCACTAAGAAAGGGGGCGGATATCCTCCCGCAGAGGCTGCCAAGGACAAATATCACGGAGTAGGAAAGTTCGATGTCGTGACAGGTACGTTGGCGAAAGCTCCTCAGGGGCCTCCTACGTATACCAAGGTGTTTGCCCAATCGCTAATTTCTGAAGCTCAAAAAGACGACAAGGTTGTCGCCATCACGGGTGCAATGCCATCCGGCACCGGTCTTGATCAATTTGGTGATGCTTATCCGGATAGATGTTTTGATGTCGGTATCGCTGAGCAACACGCTGTTACATTTGCGGCAGGGTTAGCGGCAGAAGGGTATAAGCCTTTTGCGACCATTTATTCTACCTTTCTTCAAAGGGCTTATGACTCCGTTGTCCACGACGTGGCAATTCAAGGCCTGCCAGTTCGTTTTGCCATGGACAGAGCAGGTATGGTGGGGGCTGATGGCGTTACGCACCAGGGTTCTTTCGA
>CAYZMI010000184.1:0-2841 GCA_964479475.1 uncultured Rhodospirillaceae bacterium
ATGCCAATTCCGGACGTAGGGTTGGGACAGGCTATTAATGACAGGTTGCAACGAGCCGCTCATCAGTGATCCAATCCAAATCTTGCCGCGTATAACTCAATAGGATAAAGCTGTCTTCAGCTAACAAATTTCAGCAGAGATCTTGGTGGAAAAAGGACGCAAACCTGTATCGACAGACGTGCTAACCCGCATCAAATTAGCAGTGGGGGATAAGGGGTTAATCACGGATGTAGGCGATATGGCGCCTTATTTGGTCGATCAGCGAAACGCCTATCATGGCGTATCACCCATGATTGTAAGGCCTGCCTCAACAGACGAGGTCGCCGCAGTGGTAACAATTTGCCATGAAACCAACACGCCTATCGTGCCGCAAGGCGGTAATACCGGGCTATGCGGCGCGGGCACACCCCGTGAAGATGGTAGTGAGTTACTAATCAGCTTAAATCGAATGAATAAAATTCGGGAGGTTGACCCACTTAATTTTACCCTCACGGCTGAAGCAGGTGTCATACTTGCTGATATCCAAAAGGAAGCCGGAGAGGTAGACCGGCTATTTCCGCTTAGCCTCGGTGCTGAAGGAACCGCGCGGATCGGTGGTAATCTGTCAACCAATGCAGGGGGCACAGCGGTACTGCGGTTCGGTAATGCTCGTGATCTAATGCTTGGGCTCGAAGTCGTATTACCGGATGGCCGAATTTGGGACGGGCTATCGGGCTTGCGTAAAGACAACACCGGTTATGACCTTAAACATCTGTTCGCTGGCGCTGAAGGAACACTCGGTATCATCACCGCGGCAGTATTGAAGCTTTTTCCGCGCCCGCGCGACGTACAGACCGCCTTTGCCGCAGTGCGGGATACCGATGCAGCAATCGCAATTCTCGCGCGCGCGCGAGCGACAACGGACGACCGGGTCAGCGCTTTCGAATGGATGGTACGGAGGGGACTAGATTTGGTTTACACCCACATTCCAGACACCCGCGATCCTTTGGAAGCCCACTACGCTGAATACCTTTTGATCGAACTAACCTCCGGTCATGATGATGGGGTCTTACGCCACGCGCTGGAGCAGATCCTGGCAGATGCCATGGAGCGGGGTGAAGTGCTCGATGCGGCAATCGCAGAGAGCAGTGCCCAGGCAGCAGATTTTTGGCGGTTGCGGGAGACACTGCCTGAAGCACAGGCTGCTGAAGGTGCCAACATCAAACACGACATTTCCGTGCCGATGTCCAAAGTCCCCGAATTTACTACTAAGGCCAATGCGGCAGTGGAAGCTGCCTTCCCAGGTACCCGTATTTGCGCATTTGGCCATATCGGTGACGGCAATCTGCACTATAATTTGATCCAACCAGAAAACCTTCACCCGGACGAGTTTAGGGCACAAACAGAAACCCTCAATCGGATCGTACACGACATAGCGATCAATCTACGCGGTAGTATCAGCGCAGAACACGGGATCGGACAACTCAAACGCAAAGAATTGGCACACTACAAATCGCCGGTGGCGCTCGATGTAATGCGCAATCTGAAGGGTGCCCTAGACCCAAAGGGTATCATGAACCCTGGAAAGGTCATTTAATCACAATAAGTTTCGCGCAAAGCCTTTTTGTCCACTTTGCTGCCCACAACTCGCGGAAACTTTGGGACCTCTATTATACGTGTGGGTATCTTGTAGCTGGCGAACCCAGCATTCCGCAGAATATTACTGAGTGCTGCTTCATCAAATGAACAACCGTCGCGTAGCTGGACAAAAGCCCAGGGGACTTGACCGTATTCCTTATCGGGCGCGGCAATAACCGCACACTCAAACACGTCTGGGTGTTTAGCCAATTCCTTTTCTATTTCGGAGGGCAAAATTTTGTGACCACTGCGATTGATAGTTTCCTTTAACCGCCCCTTAAGAGTGAGGCGCCCATCTTTGTCCAATACACCCATATCGCCGGTAGAATACCAACCATCGGTCCATGACGCCCGATTCCCGCTGGGGTCGTTCCAATATCCAGATGAACCGAACGGCGCACGCACATTCAGTTCACCGGTTTCTCCAGCCGGTAGTATATTGCCTACCTCATCCATAATTCTGTGCCGGCATCCCTGAAGCGGAGATCCCACGGAGCCATCTAACCGCAGTTCCTTAGGTTCGCTGGTCCCTGCGTGTCCGAACCCAGGCACTTCCATGCTACCCGAAGCGATGACCACCTTGCATCCGGTCCGACCCTCGAAAGAACGAGCAGCGTCCATGTCGGCAGCCGCGGTACCTACACGCAAAAATCGGAGCGACCGAAGATCGTGAGCTTCCAAGTCTTCTTGTACGATGCGCGCTAGGATTACAGGCACGGTTGTAGCCGCAGTTAACTTATGTTGGGACACCATGGCTAAGAGTTCCATTGCGTGAAAATTTTGCGGAAAAATACAGTTTATTGGCATGCTGGTGCTGACCAGCCAAACTACCAACCCCGCAGCACCAGACATTGGCGCAAAGACACCGAGTCGATCGCCAGCTTGAAACTCCATGCGTTGACCAAGCACGCGCCCCATGCAAATTTGCGCACCTTCTGGCCATTCACAGAGTTTAGCAACGCCGCTGGTACCGCTTGAGGCAGTAATCAACGACACCTCGTCAAATTTGAACTGCCTTTCCTGTAATTGTAGAATTGAGTCTAGTTTCGGATGGGTTTCGAGTAAATTTGATAAGTCTATCCACCCGTCAACGCCTTCATCCGCCAAATTTACAAGTTTGCACGAAGTATTAGAACGGACAGAATACTCCTCTACCCATGAACATCCAAGCTCTCCTAAAGACAAACGATCGAAGATCAAGAGGTGTGGATCAATTCGGGACGC
>CAYZMI010000185.1:0-2826 GCA_964479475.1 uncultured Rhodospirillaceae bacterium
ATCTGACGTAGGCCAATCGAAGCCAATGCGTGCGGCGCGTTTTTGCAATTTTTCGGCCCTCATCAAAGCGGGTAGTGCTTTGGCAACACCATCTAAGGCACTAGCCATTTGGCCATTTTGATCTTTTTTAGCGCGCTCTTCTTCTTTTTGTGCTTCCCAGGCAATTGTTTGATCATGCTCAGAATGCGCCTCCGCGTCACCGAAAACGTGAGGATGTCTTCGAAGCATCTTATCGCAAATGGAGTCCACCACGTCGCTAAAATCAAATGAATTTTCTTCGTGTGCCATCTGGGCGTGAAATACTACCTGAAATAAAAGATCGCCCAATTCATCTTTCAGCGCATCATGGTCATTTTGTGCGATGGCTTCGGCTACCTCGTAGGCTTCTTCAATTGTGTATGGTGCGATTGTCGAAAACTCTTGCTGTGTATCCCAAGGGCAACCTTGGTCAGGATCACGTAAACGCGTCATGATTGCGAGTAGCTTATCGATGGAGAAAGGTGGCGAGATCATAGCTCTTTATTGCGCGGGTCAGTCAGGATAGCAACTGATAGTATCGTTTGCTATGAATCGTGACAGAACCGAAGCTGACAGTCATAATTTATAAAACTGGTTGAACATTGATAAGAGACTTTTATGCCGAAGGACGAATTGATTGATGACGCACAATGGTGGCTTGACCGCGTGGATCAGGCGGGACCCGCAGTTGAGGCAGGGGGAAGGGAAGCCGACAGCATCCATGAGCTGACAAAGGAAGGGATGGCGGCACTGCATGAGCAAGGTCTATTCCGCTTGCTTCTCACCAAACGAGTTGGTGGTGCTGAGGTTCCATTGCCGGTCTTTGTGCAAATTGTCGAACGGGTGGCAAACTATGACGGAAGTGCAGCTTGGTGTGTTTGCCAAGGTAATGGATGTGCGATGCTCGGTAATTATCTTAATCCAGAGGTTTCTAAGGAAATTTGGCAGAACAAACCCGGGGCGGTACTGGCCTGGGGACCGGGTAGAGCGGAAGCATCGGCAGTCGATGGAGGCTATAGTGTCAATGCCGAGACAATGTTTGTCAGTGGTAGCCATCATGCAACCTGGGTCGCTGCACATTGCGGTACTGTCAAAGAGGATGATGGTACAATTCGACTTGATAAAAATGGTAAGCAGGAAGACCGTACGGTCTTGATCCGCAAAGACCATGTAAATCTTAGTGACAAGTGGGACGTAGTTGGATTGCGTGGCACCGGCAGCGATGGTTTCGTCTTAGAAGATTTTTTCGTACCCGAGGATCACACCATCGTTCGGGCTACTATGATCGAAGAAGCCGGTGAGACCACTACTCTTTATTCATTTTCTACCATGGCAATTTATGCAATGGGATTTGGATCGACCGCTCTCGGCATCGCACAAGGGTTTTTAGACAGGTTTAAACAGCTTGCCCAAGAGAAAAAGCCGCGCCGTGTAACGAAGCCGATATGTGAAAATCCCGTGGTCCAGGATGAGGTGGCTCGTTGTACCGCAAAGCTAGAATCAGCGCGTGCATATCTGCGTAATTCTGTGGATGAGGCATGGCGTGAAGCAGAATTATCTGGATCGGCAACTATCGAACAACGCATGGCTATTCGATTGGCATCGACCTATGCCATACATGAGGCAAAAGCCGTTGTAGATACGCTTTTTGATACTGGTGGGACAAGTTCAATATTTGCCAGTGCACCATTCGAAAGGCGTTTCCGCGATGTACATGCGGTCGCGTTGCAAATTCAGGGCCGAAAAACTAACTTTCAAACTACGGGTGCATGGCTTTTGGGTCAAAACTCCGATATGGGCATCTGATAAGTTATTTTTTAAGTCAGTGGGTAGAGCAGGGGGGGGCACCTTATGTCATCAAATGCTGATGGACGAATGAAGCGTTGGCAGGAACAACGCTGGATTTTAGATGCGGTTATTCGTACGGTAGGAATTGAGTGGGATCAAGGTAGAATTGGTTATGGGAGTGCACCAGGTGGCCCACAATCGGTTGCCGAATTTCGTGCAACCGCCTCAAAAATAAAACGTGTGGGGGATTTTGTTCGTGAATTCTCCAATACCGCAAAACGGAGAGAGGCCAAAGCGGAACAGTTTGAAGTCGACGAGCGCTTAGTTGCAGCTCGCGCGAGCTGGCTTGGTGCTGCGTTGCTATGGGCAGCTGCACGTTGGCCAATTTTTGAGACCAATGAAGAGTTGGAGAAACTCGAAGAGCGAATGAATCATTGCTTTGCGCAGTATATTAAGTTTTCACAAAGGCCAATCGAGGCTGTACGGATTCCATTCCAAGGAAAAGAGTTACCTGCTTATCTGCATTTACCCCATAAACCTGAACCAGGAGAGACATTTCCCTGCTGTATTAATATTCCGGGTATGGATTCGAGCAAAGAAACCGGGGTTATGATGTATGGGGATGCGTTTATAGAACGCGGTATAGCTGTGTTAAGTATTGATGGGCCTGGCCAGGCGGAAAGTGCATCGCTGGGAATATTCGTGACGGAAAACAACCATATGGATGCAGCTGTCAACACACTTGATTGGCTTTGCAAACACCCTGCCATTGACCAAGATAAAATTGTGGTGCGTGGCACTAGCTTTGGTACTTATTGGGGATTGCAGTGGGCAGCTGCTCTAGATGAACGAATAAAAGGGGTGGCTGTTTCTGGTGTATGTCATGAACCGGGATGTAACACTATATTCAATATGGCTTCGCCCTCCTTTAAGCTTCGATATATGTGGATGGCCGATTACGATGATGAGGCCGAGTTTGATGAATTTGCAAAAAAAATAGATCTTAGACCCTATGTGGGG
>CAYZMI010000186.1:0-2727 GCA_964479475.1 uncultured Rhodospirillaceae bacterium
TCAGGCACGGATGCAGGTGCAGACATCATCAAGTCCTGGGCTTGTTGCGTCATTGGGAACATTGTCACTTCACGAATATTTTGTTCTCCGGCTAACAACATTACGATCCGATCAATTCCCGGGGCCGATCCACCATGAGGCGGAGCTCCAAACTTTAACGCGTTTAACATCCCACTAAATCGTGCCTCCAACTCCTCATTCCCGTATCCTGCAATCTCAAAGGCCTTGTACATAATTTCAGGCAAATGATTTCGGATAGCGCCACTTGATAATTCAATCCCATTACAAACAATATCATACTGATAAGCCTTAATATCCAAAGGGTCTTTCGATTGCAGAGCGGCAAGCCCACCCTGCGGCATGGAAAATGGGTTGTGGCTAAATTCTATTTTGCGGGTATTTTCATCAAATTCATACATGGGATAATCGACAATCCAGCAAAAATCGAACTTGTTCTCTTCGACAAGTTTTAATTCTTCACCAATTCTTGATCGTGCTGTACCGGCGAAACGCGCCGCCTTTTCTTCTAATGCACAGGCAAAAAATACTGCATCACCGTCGCCTACCCCTACAAGCTCACGCAATTTGGCGCTTCGCTCATCATCGAGAAACCTGGCTATTGGACCCTTACTTTCCCCATTTTCATAAATTATATAGCCCAGCCCACCGGCACCTTCGGCGCGAGCCCAATCGTTTAATTTGTCGAAAAAGCTACGGGGCATTGCGGATGCTCCGGGTGCAGGAATACCTCGAACCACCGCTCCTTTCTCAATTGCACTGGCAAAAATTTTAAAGTCCGTGTCTTTCCAGACTTCGGTTACGTCGGCCATTTGGATTGGATTACGCAAATCGGGTTTATCGCTTCCGTATTTAAGCATCGCCTCATCGAAGGATATTCGGGGAAAGGGCGGCGGCGTCACCGATTTTCCATCACCAAACTCCTCAAATATCCCATGTAGCACCGGCTCAAGCGCAGAAAACACATCTTCCTGCGTTACAAAGGACATTTCGACATCTAACTGATAGAATTCGCCTGGCGAGCGATCGGCCCTCGCATCTTCGTCACGAAAACATGGAGCAATTTGAAAATAACGGTCGAAGCCAGCAACCATGGCCAACTGCTTGAATTGCTGTGGTGCCTGCGGCAATGCATAAAAATGGCCTGGGTGAAGGCGACTCGGAACAAGAAAATCACGCGCTCCTTCAGGTGAAGTAGACGTCAGAATTGGTGTTTGAAACTCGATAAACCCCTGGTCAATCATTCGTTGCCGGATACTCGAGATGACAGCAGATCGCAATGTAATGTTGCGATGCACCCGGTCACGCCTCAAGTCTAGAAACCGATATTGTAAGCGCGTTTCTTCGCCATAGTCATCATCACTATTCACTTGTAACGGCAACGGGTCAGCTGCGGCTAATAACGTCATTTCCTGAATCGCAATTTCTATTTCGCCAGTAGGTAAAGACAGGTTGATTGTCTCGTCGCTACGACGGACCACTTTACCCGTTACACAAATTACGGATTCCAGACGCAATGCCTCCAACTCAGCAAATATGGAACTGGAAACGTCAATAACGACTTGAGTTATCCCGAAATGGTCTCGCAAATCTATGAAAAGCAAGTTGCCATGATCTCGTTTACGATGGACCCAGCCTGAAAGCCGGGCATCTGACCCCGAATCACCGATGCGGAGCTCATTGCACGTATGGGTGCGGTACTGGTGCATTGCCTATCCTTTGGACCAATGGCCTGACGAAGAGCCGCCCGGGAAAAGCCACGGTACGAGCCGCCTGTCAAGGCTATTCAAAGATTAAAATTTTTTCCATCGCATACCAGCATACGACCCCCTACGTCATTAACCTGAAAAGTCTTCGACAATCCATCTCTCGGCTATCATCAAAGACACTATTTGTGTATAGGATTGCCATGTCTTTAATCGCACAAAACGAAGAACTTAAAGAGTTTTGCAAACGCCTTTCCTCTGCAAAATACATAACCGTAGACACAGAATTTCTGCGTGACCGAACCTATTGGCCCAAACTGTGTTTGGTTCAAATCGGTGGTCCAAAGGAAGCAGCGGCGATTGATACCTTGGCAAATGACATCGACCTTTCCCCGCTTTTTGCTCTCATGCGTGCCCCTAATGTGCTCAAGGTTTTCCATGCAGGTCGACAAGATTTTGAAATTTTTTTTCGCCAAATGGGTGAACTTCCTAATCCTGTATTCGATACGCAAATTTCCGCTATGGTTTGCGGTTTTGGTGATTCAGTAGGGTACGAAACTTTAGTGTCTCAGTTGGCGAAAAAGCGTATTGACAAGACAATGCGCTTTACCGATTGGGGCCGGCGGCCCCTCACACCAAAGCAGCTGAACTATGCCCTTGGCGACGTGACACATCTGAGAATTGTTTATGAGAAATTAAGGGAAAGATTAAATAAAAACGGCCGGAACCTTTGGGTTAAAGAAGAAATGGCGATACTTACGGATCCTTCCATCTATCAAATTGATCCGCGGGAAGCTTGGCAACGACTCAAAGTTCGCACGAACAAACCAAAATTCTTAGCCATATTGCGCGAAGTAGCTGCGTTAAGGGAAGAGAAAGCTCAGCATAAAAATGTGCCGCGAAATCGTATAATGCGGGACGATGCAATTACTGAAATTGCCGCTCATGCTCCGAATTCCCGAGATGATCTAAAATCGCTTCGCGCACTCCATCGTGGGCAAAT
>CAYZMI010000187.1:0-1357 GCA_964479475.1 uncultured Rhodospirillaceae bacterium
ACCTACGCGGGTTCAGAACGGGTGGTACCTCATTATAATGTGATGGGTGTTGCCAAAGCGGCATTGGAATGTAGTGTCAGATACCTCGCAACGGATCTTGGGGTTGATAGAATTCGGGTCAATGCTATTTCGGCGGGCCCCGTCAGGACGTTAGCTGCATCCGGTATTGGCGATTTTCGTTATATACTGAAATGGAATGAGCTGAATGCTCCACTCAAGCGAAATGTTACAATTGAAGACGTGGGTGGCGCCGGCTTATATCTTCTTTCAGATTTATCGAGCGGTGTGACCGGTGAAATACATCATGTTGATTGCGGCTATAATATCGTTGGAATGAAAGATGTAGATGCCCCAGATATTGACGTGGTTACGGGGCGTTAGTTGCCGACGACTAATTCATAAAGGCTAACCAATGTCGGACAATATTTTTGGGACACTCTTTCGCGTGACCAGCTGGGGTGAGAGCCATGGCCCAGCGATCGGGTGCGTGATTGATGGCACCCCCCCGGGAATTCTTTTAAAGAAAAACGATATACAGACCTGGCTCGACAAACGTAAGCCGGGCACTTCTCGATTTGTTACGCAACGTCGTGAACCTGATCAGGTCGAAATTCTCTCTGGTGTTTTCGAAGGCAAAACTACAGGAACCCCAATTAGCTTATTGATAAAGAACCAAGATGCACGATCCAAAGATTATTCGGGAGTAAAGAATAAATTTCGGCCGGGCCACGCTGACTATACTTATTGGAAAAAATATGGTCATCGCGATTACCGCGGAGGAGGCAGATCGTCAGCCCGTGAAACGGCCGTCCGTGTCGCCGCGGGTGCGATAGCAAGAAAAATTTTGGGCTCAACCGTAAAAATTCGGGGCGCCCTAATTCAACTCGGGACGGAACGAATTGATCGAGATCTTTGGCGTTGGTCAGAAATCTCCCGAAACCCTTTTTGGTGTCCGGATAAGCAAGCCGCCACCAGATGGACATCCTATTTGGATGGGGTTCGCAAAGATGGGTCATCGGTGGGTGCAGTGATAGAAATTATAGCATCCGGTCTTCCCCCAGGCCTGGGCGCACCCGTGTACGGAAAACTCGACGTGGACCTTGCGGGTGCGATGATGGGGATCAATGCGGTTAAGGGTGTCGAGATCGGGGCGGGCTTTGCTGCAGCTGAATTGTCCGGTGCGCAAAATGCAGATGAAATCCGTATGCGTGACGGAGAAGTTGAATTCTTATCAAACAACGCGGGCGGCGTTCTCGGTGGTATTTCGACTGGACAAGATATTGTCGTCCGATTTGCGGTCAAACCGACAAGCTCCATTCTTACCCCAAGAAAAACAATAGATAAACGCGGTCGAAAT
>CAYZMI010000187.1:1457-2722 GCA_964479475.1 uncultured Rhodospirillaceae bacterium
CGCGCATCGCGAGCGAAGCTAACAGGATTGCAGGAAATATAAATGACGATCGAGCTGGTAGATTTCGCTATCGAAGTCACTTGCATCTTTGCTCCCTGTCTCGGCGGATCCAGAAGTACGCAGTCAAAATTTTCCAACTCTCCGACTGAGAGTGGATTTCGATTAAGGTTTCTAATTTGGGTCCGGAGGCGTTGCCTGAGTTTTACCCTGCTTGCGGCTTGATCGAGTGCTGCTATTTGATCCGGCTCAAAATCTACTGCGAGTACACTGGCTCCGGTAGCTGCGATTGGTAGCGAGAACGCACCACACCCAGAAAAAAGATCAACCATTGATCTTGATGTACCAAGATGTTCAAGAATGAACTCGCGCAAGGTTTCTTCACCGATCGCAGTTGGCTGCACAAATCCACCTGGAGGAATTTCGACGTCAATTCCGCTATAGTCCACCATCGATGAATAGCGGCGAATGATAATTTCCGGCAGTTCGTGCCGCCTGGATTTGAGAGGCTTCCAACTTACACGTGCCAGGTCATGTGTGTTTGCAAATTCCACAAGCATTTCTCGATCGGTGAGATCCAGGTTCTCATCTTTTGCTATAAGAATATCAAGTCCCTTTATACATCGCGTTATGCCAACCTCAGCAGCTTCACCAACATTTAGAAGATTGGATAGCATTGGAGGTAGCGATGGCAAAAAATTCTCAATGGCGGGTACCAAAATAGGACACTGTGATACAGAAACGATTCGATGACTGCGGGCACCCAAGTAGCCCAACACCACACCATTTGATGTTCTTTGGGCATGCAATCGAGCATGACGACGTTGCCCAATTTTGGTGCCAATTATTTGGTTAACTGTCGTTGAATCCAGACCACGATGATGTAACGCATTACAAACCAACGATCTTTTCCAATTAAGATATGAGTCCTCGACAACGTGTTGAACTGCACAACCTCCGCACTCCGAAAAATGTTGACAGATGGGTTGTTGTCGTTTCGCTGCCGGCGATAAAATATCGACGATTTTCGCCCGTATCGAATTTACCTTTCTGTCGTGTACCTTTACACGCAGACAATCTCCAGGGGCAGCGAATGGGACAAATATCATCCCCATTTCTGTCTCAGCTATACCATCACCTCTGGCGCCAAGCATTTTTATAAAAACGTCAATTTCGTATTGAGAGGATCTAAAAATTTTTCTTTGTGGCGGCAATGAGAAATTCCATGTTTCCTTTGGAACCATGGATTGGGCTTTCTGTTATTCCAA
>CAYZMI010000188.1:0-2717 GCA_964479475.1 uncultured Rhodospirillaceae bacterium
GCAAATTTGGCATTGGTCAACCAGTACCGCGAACGGAAGACCCGCGCCTATTGCGGGGTGGCGGCCAATACGGCGACGATTACGAACTGGCACGCCAAGCTTACGGTTATATTCTCCGCTCACCCCATGCACATGCCGAAATTAACCAAATTGATACTAACGCCGCTAAGACCGCGGACGGGGTAGTTGCCGTTCTCACCGGTGAAGATTGGACTGCGGAAGGATTTGGCACATTTCCGGTTCTCGTGCCAAGACAACAGCGTAACGGTGAACCTATGCATCCCGGCACCCGTGAGCCGCTTGCCACCAATCGGGTGCGGCTGGTTGGTGATGACGTTGCGTTCGTCGTGGCCGAGACGTTGGAGCAGGCCAAGGACGCAGCCGAACTAATCGAGATTGACTACAAGACTTTATCTTCGGTTACATTAACGACGGAAGCTAAAAAACCTGGAACGCCGGCGGTTTGGGATGATTGTCCTAACAATGAATGCTTTTTCTTCGAACTAGGAAACAAGGAAACCGTCCAAGCGGCTTTTGACTCAGCACATCATACCGTCAAAATCGACTACGAGGTTAACCGCATCTCGGCTAATGCCATGGAACCACGCGTCTCAATTGGAGACTATAACCGCCGGGATGGCCGCTACACACTGTATACGAGTACCCAAAGCGTACATGGCATTCGAAGTGGAATCTCTGGGGTTCTCAATTTACCGGAGACACAAATTCGGGTTATTGCCGGCGACGTCGGTGGAGGTTTCGGCATGAAAGGGGATATCTATCACGACCAAGCCTTCGTGCTATGGGCCTCCCGTCTGTTGGACCGCCCAGTTCGTTGGACGGCAGATCGGACGGAATCGCTCATGTCGGATACCCATGCTAGGGATAACAGTGTCATTGCGGAATTGGCATTGGATAAAGACGGAAAGTTTCTTGCCTTTCGGGTCAATACCACCGCGAATCTAGGCGCCTACCTAGGTACTATGACGCCACATTCGCCAACCAACAATTTAGGAGGACTGGCGGGTGTCTACACTACGCCCGCAATTTACACTTCCGTATCAGGAGTTTTTACCAATACCGGCTGGACAGGACCCTATCGTGGAGCCGGCCGACCAGAAGCCAGCCTTGCTATCGAAAAATCCATCGACCAAGCAGCACGCGAAATGGGAATCGATCGGGCAGAACTTCGCCGCCGAAACTTGATCCAGGTCGATGAATTGCCTTATCAGACCGGACTTGTATTCAATTACGACTCGGGTGACTTTCCCGCTATCCTCAGCCAGGCACTTGAGCTCGCCAATTATGCCGGGTTTGAGGACCGACGTGCCGAAGCAAAACTGATCGGCAAGCTTCGTGGCCTAGGAATCGCGTTCGCCATAGAGCAAGCGGCCGCACCCATAGAAGAGTGCGCAGAAATTCGCTTTGACAGCCAAGGTCATTGCACGCTGCTGATGGGTACGTTGGCGCAAGGCCAGGGACACGACGTTACCTTTAAGCAATTAGTCAATGAACAATTGAGCATTCCACTGGAGAACATTACGCTTATGCAGGGCGACACCGACGTGGTCGCCCACGGCCGGGGTACTTTCGGTTCACGCTCCGCAGGAAATGGTGGTGCCGCACTATATATGGCAGGTGAGCGCATCATAGAGAAAGGCAAAACCATTGCCGCTCATTTACTAGAAGCCGCCGAGACCGATATTACGTTTAAAGACGGCGAATTTTCGGTTGCAGGTACAGATCACTCAGTAGCAATTCAGGATGTTGCGAAAACCGCCTATGCACTGATGGCGCTGCCACCGGGGATTGAACCAACATTGTCAGCTTATGCCGCTTTCAAACCGGCAGCGCCCACCTTCCCAAACGGCTGTCATCTTTGCGAGTTGGAGATTGACCCCGATACCGGCGCCACACAATTCATCAACTACGTCGTGGTGGACGATGTGGGGACAGTGATCAACCCATTACTCTTGAAAGGTCAAATCCATGGGGGTGTGAGTCAGGGGCTAGGCCAAGCCATTTGCGAAGACCTAGCTTACGACCACAAAACGGGTCAACTCATCTCAGCTTCATTTTTGGATTACTGCATGCCACGCGCCGATGACATGTGTTCTATCAACGTACAAAGCTACGAAGTACCTTCACCAACCAATCCTTTGGGCATCAAAGGTGCTGGTGAAGCTGGCTGCGTGGGTGCACTGCCCTGCGTGCAAAGCGCGCTGGTCGATGCGCTATCGCCGCTCGGTATCAGCAACATTCCCATGCCGGCAACTCCATACAGACTGTGGGAGGCCATGCAGATCGAGGGTTAGCGCTACGCTTAAATTCCTGTGTAGACCAGCTGTCATCCCAGTCTCTTTACTAAGACGAATTAATTGGTCGGAGATTTTACACCAAATACATGCCGGTGGAGGGCACCTAAGACAGTTTGGCAAATAAATTCGTGTCTATAACGCACACGTTCTAAAACCCGCTAGCACGTCCCGGCGGTCACAAGTATAGAAGTTGCGGAAGGTATTCCAAACAACGCGACTGCGGGTGGCCCAGGAACCGCCGCGCAGAACGGCATGTTTCCCATCCATCCAGGGCGCCGAATAGTCGGCATAAGGATCAGGTGAAAAGCCCTCGTAGCGGGCAAAGCTGGACGCTGTCCATTCCCAAACATTGCCGATCAGTTGACGGCAGCCATAGCCGCTATCACTCTCGGGAAAAGC
>CAYZMI010000189.1:0-2648 GCA_964479475.1 uncultured Rhodospirillaceae bacterium
TGCTAAATCTCCGCGGCACAGTCAGCCTGTTTCACGACATGGGATATGAGCTAAGGACCTCGGTTGCCAACGTAAATATGAATGACGGCACTGCATTTGGTAATGAATCTGTGGCCGGACAGGGTCCTTTCGGCACCCTAAAGTCAAGCGGATTTCGTATACTCGATAACGGCAAGAGAATTATATTTTTGGGGCAGAGTCGTTTGATCTTTTATCCGGCTAATATGGATCCAGAGAGATGACATGGAAGCTGCTGGCCATAGTGCCCATATCATTACTTTCAATTTCGGGCGCAATTAGCCAGGGGATAGGTTTACCAAGCCAAGCGCGGCAAGAGCCGGTTGAAATTCTCGCCGACAATGGCATTGAATGGCATAGAGAAGCGCAAGCCTATATTGCACACGGCAACGCCAAAGCACGACAAGGGAATGTTACCGTGCATGCCAATCAGCTTACGGCCTTTTATGAAAAGGGTAACGATGGCACTTCTCAGATATGGCGTATCGATGCGGACGGCAATGTGCGTATTACTAGTCCAACCCAAACCGCATACGGAGATAAAGGCGTCTATCAGGTCACGCAAGGTGTGTTCATTCTAACCGGATCGCCAAGGTTAATCACCCAAACAGATAAAATCACGGCGCAACGGAGTCTTGAGTTTTATGAACACAAATCTCTGGCAGTTGCACGTGGCGAAGCAGTAACTATTAGAGGTGACAAGCGGTTGCGTGCCGATGTCTTGTCGGCGCATTTCGTAAAAAGACCTGATGGTAAAAATGAGGTAGATCGTGTTGATGCATATGACAACGTTATGATTTCGTCTCCGGAAGAAATCATAACGGGAAAGCGCGGGATATATTACACTAAAACAGGTATAATTTTTCTACGCGGTTCTGTTAAGATCACGCGGGGTAAGGATCAGCTAAACGGTGAGACGGCCGAGGTAAATCTTAATACTGGCGTCAGCCGTTTGTTGAGCGGCGGAACAAAACAAGTGCGGGGTATATTTCAACCAAAGAACAGTGGTCTGGTTAGACCAGCAGAAAATTAATTAAAAGGGTCTGGGGACGGCCATTGAAACACAATTAGGTGGAACAACCATACGATGACTCCTAAAATAGTTGATAATTTCCAACACGGGGAGGAACAACTCTCTGAGGGTCCGCGTTTGGTGTCTAAGCATCAAGGACTAACGGCGAACAACCTGGGCAAAGCGTTCAAAAAACGTCCCGTTCTTCGGGATGTTTCTCTTCTAGTTCAACGGGGTGAAGTGGTTGGTTTGCTCGGCCCTAATGGCGCTGGCAAGACAACCTGTTTTTATATCGTAACGGGCCTCATTTCTCCGGATTACGGCATCATTTCGTTAGACGGAGAAGACATCACCGGCCTACCAATGTACCGGCGGTCCCGGCTGGGTATCGGTTACCTACCCCAGGAGGCCTCAATTTTTCGGGGTCTAACGGTGGAAAACAATATAAGGGCTATGCTGGAGGTCTCCGAACCACTAACAGATCAACGTGAAGCAAGGCTTGAAGATTTGTTAGCTGAGTTTTCATTGACACACTTGCGTCGTACACCCGCTCTCGCGCTCTCGGGAGGTGAGCGACGGCGCGTGGAAATCGCTAGAGCGCTCGCTTCAAATCCTAGCTTTATGCTACTTGACGAACCGCTTGCTGGTATAGATCCCATAGCTGTAAATGACATTCGTGAGCTGATCACTCATCTCAAGGATAGGGGCATCGGGGTATTGATCACCGATCACAATGTCCGAGAAACATTAGACATCGTAGACCGCGCTTACATTCTCCATGATGGCAAGGTTTTAATGGAAGGGAAACCCGAAGAAATTGTGACCCATCGAGACGTTAGACGTGTTTATCTTGGTGAAAAATTCAGCCTTTGAAGGGATAAGCCAAGTAGACGTGTTTGTCCGCCTAAAAGAACAGTTATGGCTTTAACACCACAATTAAATTTGCATCAGACCCGGTCTCTGATCATGACGCCGCAATTGCAGCAAGCAACCAAATTGTTGCAAATGTCTAATTTGGAGATAACCCAATTTTGTTAAGTGGATAAGAATGGAAATTTTTGACATTTTAACTCCAGATAGTGTGCTAACTGCTGTCAAAGCAACAAGCAAAAAGCACTTTCTGCAAGAGCTTGCAAAACGCACCGCGGACCTAACCGGCCTAAACGAGCATGTAATTTTTAATGTGCTGATAGAGCGCGAACGTCTTGGAACAACTGGGGTTGGGCGAGGTGTAGCCATTCCGCACGGAAAATTGTTCGAACTTGATCGCCTACGTGGCGTGTTCGCAACACTTGAGCAGCCCATCGAATTTGATGCCCTCGATGATCAACCAGTTGATCTGATATTTTTGTTACTTGCACCGGAATCAGCGGGAGGTGATCATCTCAAGGCATTAGCACGAGTGTCACGGCTTTTAAGTGATTCAGGGTTTTGCGCTAGACTCCGGGCCACCAAGGATGCAGCTAAACTTTATGCAGTATTAACTGCGGGTGCTGCGCCGCACGCCGCCTGATAAAAAAGCATTTAATTTTTAAGTTTTATACACGCAGATCAGCGAAGGCATAAGTGTTCTAACGTATCCTACCAAGTGGTCAAATAAGGGGTGTTTGCGCCCTTC
>CAYZMI010000190.1:0-2641 GCA_964479475.1 uncultured Rhodospirillaceae bacterium
CAAGATCTCGGTATTAAGTGATAATAGAAAAACGGAGACGTCTAAATGCCGACACTCACCATGCCGACGCGTGATTACGGGTTGATGCTGCATATGAAAGCTAATCCAAATTTGAACGATGAGTTAGATTTAGAATTTACAGTATCCGATAACATTTTGCGCAATGCTCGTCAGATGGTTCGCTCGCTTGCCTATGATATTTGTGAGATGCCTTTTACCACTTACATATGCGCGAAAGATTACGGTCAAAAATTCACTGCATTGCCGACCTTTATCACGCGCAACTTTCATCATGGCGCAATTCATGTGGACACTACTGCTGGCATTTCCTCGCCTAAGGACCTCGAAGGTAAGACGGTGGGTGTCGTGCGTGGATATACTGTGACCACTGGCGTCTGGGCGCGGACGGTGTTGTCTATCGATCATGGGGTCGATCTTACTAAGGTGCAATGGACTTGTACCGACGATGAACATGTGGCCGATTTTAGGCTGCCATCATTCGCTGATTACGATTCAAAAGGATGCAATTTCGCTGAGCTTTTTGAACAAAACAAAATAGTGGCAGCTGTTGGCACGCTGCCTGAACCTGTGCCCAATGTAGAACGGCTGTTGCCTGATGCGGTAGATGCAGGATTCAATTCCTTCCGCAAAACCGGTGTTTACCCAGTAAACCATGCTGTGGTGGTCAAGGACGAGCTCCTTGAGCGTTACCCGACATTAGCGAACGATTTGTTCAAGGCTTTGGTCAAGTCGAAACGAGCGTATCTGGATAATCTGGACAAATCGGGTGAATTGTCGGCCGAGGACGCGCTTACAGTTAGGTTAGAAAACGGTGTGGGTGGTGATCCGTTTCCCTATGGGGTGGAGCCCAACCGTAAAGGCCTCGAAGCATTAACTGAAAGCGCCTTTGATCAACTTATAACCTCGCGTAAGTATTCGGTTGAGGAATTATTCCCGGAGAGTGTTCTTAATCTTACCGGTTGATTGTAAATTTGAGTCTCAGAGCAAATTTAATTTCGTAGGCGATGTCTGCATGGTTTTAGCCGTATTGCGAATTGCAGGGACCATTAATCGAAAGCGAATTTACTAGCGCAGTAAGGGCATAGGTGATGACATCTTCGAAGCTGTAGAATAAATGGCGCGAAAACCACTACTACAGTTTCAGGCATAACTATTCAGCCGCGCTACGAACTGCCTTTCCTTCCATATCAAGCGCGAAAAGTTTCTTTGGGTTGTGGTAGAGGATGTTGTCTTTGCTTCCATCGCTGATGCCTTCGTAATCGCGAATTTGAACAGTTGCGTCCACGTCGGATGATGGATCTCCATGACCGTAGTCGGTGCCCACTAACAGGCAATTTTCACCGGTATATTTTAGGATCCACGGTAAGTCGTCGTCGGTCTGGCAGGTGATATAAATATTAGCCTGCTCGAACAGGTCGGAAGGCACTTCGACACCCTTCAGCATTATGCGTCGGGCTGCCTCGTTATAAATCCATGGTACCCATTGGGCGGACGCTTCGATAATCCCCCAGCGCAGTTTGGGAAATAGGTTTTTGATGTCGCTCATTAGCAGCAACATAGTGCTGGTCACCGTAGGCGTTCGGAACAAGGTAAACGGGAGAGCCGGGCTCCCTTCTCCCGCCGCATGATATAGTTCCACATGCGTATCGCTGCCATTGGCGATATGCACCGCCATTGATAAATCGAGGTTCTGAGCTTCTTCGTAAATTGGATAAAAAGATTCATCGATCAGCGATTTGTCTTTATCCAGTGGCCGCATAAACACTGCGACCGCCCCATGCTCCTTAGACCAGCGCATCTGACGCACTGCTTCGTCCGGTAACATAATGGGTATAAGACAAGACCAGGGTAACCGCCCGTCGCTTTGAGCCCATGTGGCAGCAAGCCATTTGTTCCATGAAAACGTCATAGCGGCCTCTGCGTCTGGGTCGGTCGTCATGGCGTAGAGCCACATGGTGGTGTGCAATACTTGTATATCAATACCCAACACATCCATGTGTTCCAGTCGCGCCTGGATATTCTTAAGGTGGCGGCTATCTTCCGGCGTGCCTACGTTCCGTGTTGACTTTCCTGCTGTCACCCCAATGCCTTCAGGCGATTCCACAGTCGCTAGAACGCGGGGACCAATTTCACCATTTACGTCCCATCGCTTAACGCCGGGTTCGGTAGTATGTTCCACCATTTTGGGGCGATATTTACCTTCAGCTGGTTCTAAATGATCCCATGTTAGATCGTTCTCGATGACATGGGCGTCGGAATCGATAACAGCTGGTGGGATATAAGCCATGGCACAGCCTTCTCAATTGGTTTCTGAACTTAAGCCTGCATGATGCTGACAGGTTTACGACTGTTAATGCAAGCTCAAATAGGCGACGGGATAGGGTCTATGCTATATCCTACTGCCCTCTTCTAAATTCCTGTGGAAACACTCAATGTTTCAATCCGCGTTCGAGACGCTGAAAACTAAATCTACGTTTCGTGCGCTGCGGCATCGCGATTTTGCGATCATGGAGTTCACGGGATTTTTCTCTGCGGCGGGCACTTGGATTTATCGTGTCGGGTTAGGGGTTTTGACCTGGAACCTGATGGAAGGTTCCGACTATCGGGGGTTGTGGCTTGG
>CAYZMI010000191.1:0-2637 GCA_964479475.1 uncultured Rhodospirillaceae bacterium
CTCTATTGCGACCTTATTCGGACTAATCGGCCTAGCTATGTTATGGATTGTTATCGTCTGATCTGCCTAGTGTTCAATAAATTCAAAAAACGTTTCCGTTTTCCCTGGCTAAAGGATAATTAACAGCCAGGCAAAACTCCAAATGACCAGCGGATGGAGCATACGATGGTCGAAAGTCCCATGATCACTCCTGTAATTCTTTCCGGCGGTTCGGGCACACGATTGTGGCCTCTGTCCAGGGAATCCTATCCGAAACAATTATTACCGCTAATTTCCGAAAGATCTTTGTTGCAAGAAACTGCCGCACGAGCAAATAGTTTAGAACGATTTGGTCCGCCTATAATTGTATGTAATAAAGAACACCGCTTCGTTGTTGCACAACAACTGCAATGTATAGGCCAGACACCTAAAGCAATTCTTCTGGAGCCGACTGGCCGAAACACAGCACCCGCTGCCGCTGTTGCCGCCATGGTGATGGCCAAAATTGATGAAGACGCCTTGGCATTACTACTCCCAGCGGACCATTCCATTACGGATAAGGTTGCCTTTCAAAATGCTATCTCTACCGCTACAAATATCGCAGCGACGGGTGCGTTGGTTACTTTCGGGATTAAGCCTGACGGCCCACAAACCGGATATGGCTACATTCATCGGGGAGCACCAATTGAAGATCACAACGGCTGCTTTGAAGTTACCGAGTTTATTGAAAAGCCGGAACGAGAATCTGCTGAATTATTCATTGCCAACGGTAGCTATGAATGGAACAGCGGCATGTTTATGTTCAAGGTGGGAGCTTATTTAGCAGAATTAGAGAAATTTGAACCGGACGTTTTTCATAATTGCCGTTCTGCAATGGAAAAGGCAAAATTTGATCTTGATTTTATTCGTTTGGCCGAAAAACCATTTTCGGCATGCAAATCGATATCGATCGACTATGCTATTATGGAACGCACCGATAAAGCTGCTGTTATCCCCGCTGACATCGGGTGGAATGATGTGGGCACCTGGACAGCACTTTGGAATGATGGTGCGAAGGATGACTCTGAAAACGTCCTGGTTGGAGATGTACTGTCAATAGACACCAGCCGGTCCTATATTCGCAGTGAGGGTCCTATAGTTGCTACTCTAGGAATCAAAGATTTAGTAGTAGTTGCTACAGGGGACGCGGTGCTAATCACAGATAAGGATCGTGCCAAAGATATACGAACCATAGTCGATTCCCTGAAGTCCATTAATCGCAAAGAGGCAACAACACACCCTCGGGTGTATCGTCCCTGGGGTTACTATCAGACCCTACACGAGGGAGATCGATTTCAGGTGAAACGGATTACTGTTAATTCCGGCGCAAGCCTATCATTGCAGCTTCACCATCAACGCGCAGAACACTGGATTGTCGTAAATGGCAGAGCAAATGTGCGACGCGGTACCGAGAATTTTATTCTGAACGAAAACGAATCGACCTATATTCCTCCAAATACGCTTCATCGTCTGGAAAACTCAGGACCTGCTCCTCTAATCCTCATAGAAGTTCAGTCCGGTGATTATTTAGGTGAAGACGATATAGTGCGGTACGAAGACAATTATGGCCGCGAATAATCAAGTCGAAATTTGAAGGACACTGAATAAATACAAGAACGTAAGACCAAGCCTTCTCAAATTCTCCTCTCAATTATGGGCCTAGATAGGGTTATTCACAGGAACCTAGTAGGATTTTACCACTTTTCCCCATGATTCGCGTAATCCCTACAAACAAGCGCGTGAATTGATATATTGCGTTTGATAGGATCAATGGATGGAAACTAATACGTCAGGTGCTGCCGTCGCTACCGTCCTTCACACAGGCGACCATGAGGCGGAATACAGAATTCCCCCATCAAATGCTGAAGCAGAACAGGCATTGCTGGGGGCAATATTAGTAAATAACCGTGCTTATGAGCAGGTTTCCGAATTTCTTCGAGCTGAACACTTCATGGAACATCTGCATGGCCAAATTTTTAAGGCAATTGGTCAACAACTTGAAAATGGACAAGAAGCAAACCCAACAACGTTAAAATTCTACTTCGAAAATAATGCGGCCCTTGCCGAAATTGGCGGTAATTCATATTTGTCGAGACTTGCTGCTAATGCAGTTACAGTCATCAACTCGCGTGATTATGGGCATACTATTCACGATTTATATTTGCGACGTCAGTTGATAGATCTTGGAGAAGATACTGTTAACGAGGCATATGAAAGAGATTTAGAAGATGCGGCGGTTAACCAGATCGAGCGAGCAGAACAACGGCTGTATGATTTAGCCACCATTGGCGATTATCATGGGGGTTTCAGAGACTTTACTACTGTACTCACTGAAACGATTAAAATTGCTGAAACTGCTTACAAACGAGATGGCCGACTTACGGGCGTGGGCACTGGGCTTACAGACATAGACAACTTGCTTGGTGGTCTACACCCGTCTGATCTAATTATACTAGCGGGTCGTCCGTCGATGGGAAAAACCGCCCTGGCCACAAACATTGCTTATCACGCAGCAAATACATATAGAACTGAGGTTGATGAGTTTGGTAACGAAGAAATCGTCGACGGTGCGATGGTTGCGTTTTTCTCACTCGAAATGTCTGCTGAGCAACTAGCAAC
>CAYZMI010000192.1:0-2589 GCA_964479475.1 uncultured Rhodospirillaceae bacterium
CTTAATATTCTATAAAGGACTTAGCCGATTATGGCAAAGTCGGGCAATCAGAATGGAAATTAGACGTTTTAATAGTCAAGTTTGCGAAAGTCTCACTG
Organism: uncultured Rhodospirillaceae bacterium; assembly: GCA_964479475.1. GTDB lineage: Bacteria > Pseudomonadota > Alphaproteobacteria > MPNO01 > UBA2964 > JAQBTY01. The sequence goes on from CAYZMI010000192.1 coordinate 99, forward strand.
AATGATGTTATATTAGACTATGAAATTGCTAAATCACGGAAAAATAAATTTGACAATTTATGTCCATTGTTCGACTTCGCCAGCACCTAAATTACATTGCTGATTAACATAGAAATCCCACAAAATACGCCAATGACAGAACCAACCCATTCTAAACCAATTTCATTACGACAGTGAAAGCTCTCCGACTTGCTACCAGTATGATGGGTTGTGCTGCCCTGGTATTTTCTATGCTTCCTGGTTGTAGTGTAAATCCAACTACGGGAGAAAAATTTTTTACCGGAGGAATGACAGAAAATAAGGAGATTTCAATAGGGCGAAGACAACACCCACAAATAATTAAAGCTTTTGGGGGAGAATACGATTCGCCAACATTAAAACGGTATATTGATGGGATCGGACAACTTCTGGTACACACAACGGAAAGACGCAATTTCAAATATACATTCACCATTCTTAATACTGGTATTGTTAACGCCTTCGCTCTTCCCGGTGGGTATATATATATTAGCCGAGGATTATTGGCTTTAGCGGAGGACGAAGCAGAGGTCGCCGGTGTTTTGGCGCATGAATTAGGCCATGTAAACGCATTGCATCATGGTCGGCGACAAGGCAATGAACTCCTCGCCAATATACTAGTTTCCGGCGTTGGGATTGCCACGCGCCAAATGGGTGTCAATCCCAGGTATATCGACCCAATAAATCATGGATTCCAAACCTTGCAGCAAGGTGTATTGCGCAGTTATTCCAGAGGACACGAACTCGAGTCTGATCGCTTGGCATTTAGATATATGACGCGCGCAGGTTATGACCCCCAAGCAATGGTTGGATTTTTGAAAAAAATGCGCGGACAATCCAAATTGGAAGCTAAAAGACTTGGCAAGTCACCTGATGAAGTCGACAAAACCCAGTATCTGGCAACTCATCCTGCACCCATTGAGCGTATACGCATAGCGCGGAAACTTGCTGGCCAATATCGATTAAAGGAGCCGATGCGTGCCCGCAGAATCTATTTGAAGAACATCAACGGCATGATTTATGGAAACGATCCAAAACAAGGCTTCGTCCAAGGCCGCGTCTTCGCTCATCCCAAACTAAGAATTCGTTTTGAAGTACCAAGAGAATTCCGTCTCTTCAACTCTCCAAGCCAAGTGAGAGCAGTTGGGCCGGATAACGCAAAAATAATTTTCGATAGTGCTCGAAAACCATCAGATGGCCCAGTTCGATTTTATCTAAAGGATGTATGGGCGGCAGGATTAAATCTGAGGCAACTTGAAACGATAAATATAAGCGGTCTTGAGGCAGCTACAGCAACCACACGGGTTAGGACCATTTCAGGCTCAAGGGATATCCGTTTTTTGGCCATTAGAAAAAATTTACATACAATTTACCGATTTAATTTTATAACAAAACCAGGACAAATGAGCCGCTGGTCTATCCCATTTCGTCGGACCAGTCATAGTTTTAGGATTCTGAGTGAGGCGGAGGCGATAGCATTAAAACCATCTCGAATTAAATTAATTCGCATTCAGTCGGGCGATACTGCAGCAGGTATAGCACGTCGAATGTATGGAGATGACGGATTTTCCCTCGAACGCTTTAGGCTAATTAATGGGCTTTCAGTTAATGCCCGCCTAAGAACTGGTCAAACAGTTAAAATTATCACCCAATAATTGGGTCAAAATTGTCAAAATAAATGCGAAAGATAAATCATAAATGCCAGGGCTTTCGCTTTCCCGGGGACCCGCTACATTCAAAATTTTTATATTATGATCGTCAATCCAGCCCAGCACCTTAGCTGTACCAGGTTCCGATATATGTTGGATGGGAAGCCGTATAACAAAGGTCGATTTTTGAAGGCGCAGTGCCGCTGCCTTTGTCAATTGAGTGCCATAGCTGACGGCAACCCCCTCATGAGCCGTCAATATTAATGTCGCATCGGATTTAGCCACATTTATTTTTGTCCTTTTGCCGTAGAAACCACTACCAGTTTCGATCAGAGGATACCGATCGGCTATGGGGCCGTCTTCCGCAATCCGTCCGCGCGGGCACCATCCACCGCATGGAATACCCAGATGCATCGCAACATCAAGCGCCGCGCGGTCAACTCCTGTCTGCCCACCAGAGATAATTCTAATTTTCATAGAAATAGAAAAGGCTTGCTTCGATAAGAAGGTACTATGAATTTACCCAAAGCATCATACGTTCAAAATACGATTAGGTTTGATGTCTGAACTTCAATTTAGCTGCCAGTTTTAAGGAAAATCCATACCCCCTAAAATTCTTAGCAGACAATAAAAAACAAAATTCCGCTTGATACTTTGATAATTGGATAAGCCTTAAATTTGGGGGAGCCAAAACACAATATTAGATGTCATTAGCCTAAATTAAGTTATTATCTAACGGACAAATGAATAGTCCACCAAAAAGACTTCTAGGCTTATGCCGCCTTTAAAAGTAACGCTTCCAGCTTTTCCGTGGCGGCATCAGG
>CAYZMI010000193.1:0-2569 GCA_964479475.1 uncultured Rhodospirillaceae bacterium
ATTGTTGGTAATCTGGCAACCCCCTGCCGAAATGCCAAAATACCCCCAAAGCACCTGCCGCTCCTAGCAAACCGATAATCAGAAAACCGGCAATACATAAAGCACTAAACTTAATTAGCAGTTTCATCTGTGTCATAAGCGGTCAATTGGGTCAGTAAGGTATGGATCTTGTCCATCGCTAAATTTTTATATAAGGAAATAGGACTAAAAAATTGATAAATGTGTTCATTTTATGGCTGACGTTGCGCTTGATGCTGTAAAAAGTACGAATTTAACGCACGAATGATCGCGGCGGCGACTTTGCTACGATGCCTAGGATTGCGAAGTAGTTTCTCATCCCGTTTATTGGACAAATACCCCAATTCTATCAGTACCGAGGGAATTTCCGGCGCTTTTAATACCGCGAAACCGGCAAAGCGATGATTATTTCTGAGTAAGCGCGTTGTTCTACCGAGTGCTTTGATAAGCCCTTTAGCGAGCGCGACAGATTCGTTCTTGGTCAGCCTTTGCCGCAAGTCAATTAGTATTTTTGCAACGGTCTTACTTTGGTCGTTTAGGTCAATACCCGCGATGATATCAGACTTGTTTTCCTTTTTTGCAAGTGCGGCGGCCTCTTTGTCAGAAGCCTTCTCCGACAATGTATATACGGAACCACCTCTAACATTACGGTTGGCGATGGAATCGGCGTGCAATGATAGGAAAAGATCGGCTTTTGCCCGTTGCGCGATAGCAATCCGGTCCCGCAACCGAATAAAAACATCTCTATTACGCGTTAATATTACTCGGTATCGCCTAGTTCGAAGCAATTGCCTTTTAAGTTCCCGTGCCTGTTTTAACGTTAGCGTTTTTTCCAAAGTACCTAATCGGCCCCGGGCCCCGGGATCCACGCCGCCGTGACCAGGATCAATCGCAATTAAAGGTAAACTATTAATTTTCAGTTTTGGAGGAGTCAGCTTTACCTGGGACGATTGCTTTTTGACAAAAAACCGCTTTTGTTTTGAACGCTTCACCAACTGCAAAAAAGCAGATCTGGTGGTATCAGCAAGATCCACAACCAATCGATATCCACGGTTTCGATTTGGGGCGAGTATAAATGCCTTGTCAACAACCACCGGTCGCCTTAAATCGATGACGACCCGCGACTGACCCGCACGAAATAGTCCAAATCGAAATCCAGTTATTCGTCTTCCAATGCTTACATCCCCCGGATCAAACGCCCAATTGACCTCCGGTAAATTAATGACCACGCGATAAGGGTCGGGCAGAGAAAATACTGTGAACGGAACGTTATTGGATAAATCCAATACGAATCGGGATTTCAATGCATAGTCACCTATTCTAACAGAGTTAACGGTGACACTTGCGGCATTCACACTCAGAGTGTCGCCTGTAAAGGCAACAAAACCTAAAATAACTGGGAATAAAGTACGTGCTGGCATATTGCGGCCTAAGGGCTACATACCAGCAAGATATAGACTGATCATCAAGCATCATCAATGGATTTGCTGTCTGTCTTGTATCAGGCATTCCAAAATGGGTTAACCCTAATTTATTTTATAGAGCGAAAATTGTTGTTCAAATAATGGTGTAGAGGTATCTTAGGAAATTGCGAACACCTGTGAGCATCCGTGTCGTATGTATTAATATGTTACGACTTCAGGGAGCGCGGCGGTTGGATCTTCAAATTTCAATGTAACGATTTGACTTACTGCGCTTGGTCTCAACAGTAAAATTGTTAGAAGCTAGGAAATTAGCAATGGCTGCTTTTTTTTGTCCCCATCGAGTTAGCAACGAAGAATTTATGCTATCAAATTTGGGTGGGTTGACGGGAGCGCCGGTTGTATCGTCCATCACCAGCATACCCTGTCCCCGCGTTCGCATGGGCACGCGGTCCCTGCTGCGGAGTATTATAATTCATGACAAAACGTATGTTGATCGACGGCATCCACCCCGAAGAGATTCGGGTGGTGATCACCGATGGCAACCGCCTCGACGAATATGACATCGAGACCTCAACCAAGTCCCAATTAAAGGGCAACATTTATCTCGCTAAAGTTACTCGCGTGGAACCTTCTCTTCAGGCCGCATTTGTGGATTATGGTGGCGGCAGACACGGTTTTTTAGCGTTTAGCGAAATACATCCAGATTATTACCAAATTCCAATCGAAGATCGGGAAGCATTAAAGCAGGATCTCGCACTATTAGAGGGCAATGCTCAAGCGGCACAAGCACATGTAGCTGCTATAGACGGGGAAGTTACGGATACAGACGAACAATTTTCAGAAAATGCTGTCGTTGGCAACGAAGATGATCCTATCGAGCAAGGTTCGACCGCTAAAGAAGCAACCGACGAGAAATCCGAGGTAGACGTCGAGAAAGATTTAACGACTAACCATGCAGCGGATAGAACGAATGAAAAAGAAGAATATATAACCGCAGCCGGATTAGACTTGCCTTTGGGTTCGGAAACTAAAGATGGCGATAATGAACCTGCATCCTCTGCTGCCGGACAGAACAATGAGGAGCACAGGGAGAACCAAGGGGCAGCAACAAATTTGGATATTGAGCA
>CAYZMI010000194.1:0-2543 GCA_964479475.1 uncultured Rhodospirillaceae bacterium
CGGGTTATTCGCGAGTTGTCCAGACAGGAAGGGCAACAAGGTGACGATATTGGTCTCACGGTCGATCTAGGCCTACAAAATTTTTGCGTCGAAAAGTTGCTCGACAAAAAAAGTGCCGCTTTGGTTGTAATGGATGTAAATACTGGGGCGGTTGTATCACTGGCTTCAGTACCTGGATACGATCCTAACGCATTTAATATTGGCCTAAGCCAAGTTGAATGGAACGCAATAATTAGCGACCCACATACACCGCTTACAAACAAAGCAATTTCCGGAAATTACGCGCCGGGGTCAACATTCAAGATGATGGTGGCTCTGGCGGCATTGGAACATGGCACTATTTCCGCCAATACACGAATATTTTGTGGTGGCCATGTTGACCTAGGGAATGCTCGATTTCATTGTTGGAAAAAGCATGGACATGGTTGGGTGGATATGCGCGGAGCGATCGAGGAGTCCTGTGATACCTATTTCTACGAAACTTCACAACGGGTTGGAATTGATAAAATAGCGAAAATGGCACGCCGTTTCGGTCTCGGAAAGCGAACAGGCATTGACCTCCCAGGAGAAAAATCTGGCTTAATCCCAACTGCCGCGTGGAAATTGCGTGCTATGGGCGTTCCTTGGCAGGGGGGAGAAACTCTCGTGTCGGGTATTGGACAGGGTTTTGTTCTGACCACGCCACTGCAATTAGCCGTTATGACGGCACGTATTGCTACTGCTAAGCAAGTAAAACCTCATCTTATTCAGTGGATCAATTCCGATGGGGTTTCCAAGTCGGCCCCAATCATCAAGGTTCCTCCACTGAAGATATCGCGTGGGGCCCTTCAGGTGGTTAGGGACGGCATGGATGCCGTTATGAGTGGGCAAAGAGGAACTGCTCGCCGCAGCCAATTAAAGGAAAATGGCTGGGACATGGCAGGAAAGACAGGGACAGTGCAAGTCAAGAGAATTTCTAAACACGAGAGAGAAAAACGAGTTTTAAAAAATAAAGAGAAACCCTGGAAAGAAAGGGATCATGCCTTGTTCGTCGCTTATGCACCCGTCAAAAACCCGCGCTATGCAATTGCCGTTGTAGTTGAGCACGGCGGTAGCGGTGCCACGGTGGCCGCGCCGATTGGTCATGACATCATGTTGGAGACGTTAAAAAGAGATCCATCCGGTTATAACGATGCGGATAGTGTCTCCAATATTCTCGATCCCGGAAATCACGCATGAGTTTACGTGGCTCAGCGCCAGATGACAGTCCACTCACTTTAGGTAAAAAGCTCTGGCAAATTAGCTGGTCTTTGGTTTTTTTACTGGTTCTGCTCGCTGTGATCGGCTTGGCCATGCTATTTTCTGCAGCGAATGCGCAATGGGATCCTTGGGCATCCCGCCAACTCTTACGGTTTGCTGTTGGGATTGTTCTCATGATTGCGGTTGCTTTGACAGATATTCGAATTTGGATGCGGCACGCCTATACGCTTTATTTTATGGTTCTGGTACTTCTTATCGCAGTAGAGGTATTAGGAAAAACTGGCATGGGTGCTCAACGTTGGATCAATATAGGGTTCGTACAAATTCAGCCCTCTGAAATAATGAAAATTACGTTGGTCTTGGCTCTTGCTCGATATTTTCATGGTTTAACTTTAGAGGAAATCACCCGCCCGGCGAGAATTTTAGTACCATTGCTTTTACTCGGTGCGCCGGTCGTTCTTGTCTTGCGACAACCAGATTTAGGGACGGCCATAATGTTAGCAATGACGGCTGGAATAATATTTTTTCTGGCCGGCATCAGGGCATGGAAATTTGGTGTGCTTTTTGGTACTGCACTGGCTGCTTTTCCCGTTGCATGGGCATTCATGCATGAATATCAGAAAAAACGAATTTTGACCTTTCTTAATCCCGAAAGTGACCCGTTAGGCGCGGGCTATCACATATTGCAGTCGAAAATAGCTCTTGGATCGGGGGGGATATTCGGTAAAGGGTATCTCCACGGGACCCAGAGCCATTTAAATTTTTTGCCTGAAAAACAAACTGATTTTATATTTACGATGCTTGCTGAAGAATTTGGTATGGCTGGGGGTATCATACTTCTGGGTATTTATATTCTTGTGAGTATTTACGGTTTTGCGATTGCACTACGGGTTCGGAATCAATTCGGCCGATTGGTATCCCTAGGGATAGTTGGGACATTCTTTTTCTATGTATTCATCAACATTGCCATGGTGATGGGTCTCATTCCGGTCGTCGGCGTACCACTTCCACTTATTTCCTATGGTGGGACAGCAATGGTGTCATTATTGATCGGTTTTGGGTTTATTCTTTGCGCCCACGTCCACCGCGATATCCGAATTGGGCGCCACGGTTCCGCCGACGATATTTAAGTCTGTGATTTTCGTGTTTCACCGCGAAATTAAAGGAAAAAGAATAGCCCTTGCCGAGCTAGTGACAAACGTATTTCGCTTTGCTATCAACCCTAGTGAGGGCGCATAGCTCAGTTGGCAGAGCAGCTGACTCTTAATCAGCGGGTCCACGGTTCGAGTCCGTGTGCGCCCACC
>CAYZMI010000195.1:0-2535 GCA_964479475.1 uncultured Rhodospirillaceae bacterium
ATCTTAACGCCTTTACCATGCAATTCATCCAGCAATGAGGCCTCAGCGCCGGAAGCACAAAATAGAGGGTAGTTCTCACGCCGCGTCGGAGCACCCCCAATGATCCCTACATCGATAAAGGTCCCACCCGCTGATTCAATAATCCCTTGCAGCATCTCAGCCGTTGCAGGCGAAGTAGCGTTGCAATCGGCAAATATCGTTGTGGCACTCGTTTCATTCAAAGCTGTAGCAGTCTTCTCAGCGATTTCAACTGCTTTGGCGGGATCTAGTATAGAAAGAACAAGGTCCGCCTCGCGGACTAACGCATTCATATCCGGAACGTCGCGAAATCCGGCTTCCGTCGCCTTGCGCCGGGTGAATTCCGACCGGTCGACGAGACAACTAATCACGTCGTAACCAGCAATTTTCAAACAACCGCCGACCGCCCCCCCCATATTGCCGGGACTTAATATTGCTATAGTCGAAAAATTCATGGTTAGCTTCTCCAAGCTTTATGGCTATCCTTTATTGACGCAACGCATTAGGATTTTCAAATCACAAAGAGCGGTTGTACACCCTTAGGGTCCCAACGCACATGAAACTATAGGAGCTATAAGATGGTTGACGCGCTGGCGGCGGCGAGCGGACCCGCGGTTTGGTGCGGGAGTGATTTTAGTCAGTCTGATGAATGGATCATTCGTTTGACGCCGGATGACACGGCGGAACTCGAAAATGCGCTGGAGTGCGCCTCAGCCAAGGACCTGCCCATACAGGACATTACGGCGACAGACTTCCCGCTGCCAAAGCTCGGTAAGCGTCTCGAGAGCGTCGCTAAAGAATTGGAATATGGTCGGGGTTTTTGCGTATTGCGCGGCTTTCCTATAGATGCGCGCGATGAAGATGATTTAAAGGTCATAAGCTGGGGTACATGTTCTCATTTTGGTGCGGGTATTCCACAAAGTAGACAGGGTGATTGGATCAATCACGTCATGGATGTCAGCGACCAGACGAAAATTGATAACCCAGATCTTAAGCACATAATAAAACGCGGCGCGTTGCGTACCAATCATGCAGGTGGTGAGCTCGACTTCCACACTGATACCACCGACATCTTTGCGTTGTTTTGTATACGTAATGCCAAAACAGGCGGCGCCAGCCGGCTAGTTAGTTCCGCCACACTGCACAACCTCATCTTAGCCGAGAAACCGCACTACGCACGGGCGTTATATGAGGGCTACTACTACATGTCACAGACCGTCGATAGCGAGGAAGAGAAACCAAAGGTCTCTGCGAATCGTGTTCCGGTATTTACCCGCAAGGGTGATACGATCCATGGATACTACATCTCTCAGGTGGTCCAGAGGGCCATCGACCAGGGTGGGATAATGTATGACAAGGTGGAAGACGACGCCCGAATAGAAATTCAACGTGTCGCTGAGCGTTGTGGTGTTGCACATGAATTTATGCTTGAGCCGGGCGATTTACTTCTCGCCAACAACCGCAAGGTAATGCACGCGAGGCAAGATTACGAAGACTACCCTGAACTTGACCGGCGCAGACATTTATTAAGGCTGTGGATGGCGACTACCGACGAAATGAAAACTAAGACCTTTCAGGCACCGTCGGATCGGTTTTCATAAAAGGATCTCTGGAGGAGACTGCCATGTCCGACGAACTTACATATTACCTCGCCTTTAATAATGGTCTTTCAGTTAGCCGAGCGAAAAGCGGTAAAATGACTGATGAAAGGTTTTTCTTTGAAGGTAGAACCCTAGAACATCTTACAGGGTGCCTTGAAACTCCGGAGGTAGTGTTCGCTGCTGTTGCGTTCGACGGCGGCTACCGTACCGAAGATGGAGGCCGGAGTTGGCAAAAAATTATTGACGGCGATGTACGGACTTTCACTGTCGACCCCCATGATGAACAAATTGTCTACGCCGGATCGGGTCCAATCTGTTTGCGGCGCAGTGAAGACAATGGCCGCACCTGGGTAGAAATTAATGGTTTACTCGACCTACCCGACGCAGTCCAAGAACAGTGGAGTGTTCCAGCAATGTTTGAGGGTCAGGTGCCACCCCACGTCCGACATATCTTCATTCACCCGAACGACCAGAACCTACTGTATGTAGCGCTTGAGCACGGAGGAATTGTGGTGAGTCGGAATTGCGGAACAACATGGGAAGACGCGAGCCGGGGAATTGATTACCTGGACATGCATATGTTGTTCAACATGCCAGGCGATAAAGAATGCTACTTCGTGTCATCGGCCCGGGGGTTCTATCGAACGGACAACGGTGGGCAGGACTGGCACCGTGTTGAAACTGGTATGCCTTGGGGATATACCGAATTTTACAGCTATTCCCACGAATGGGTCATGTGCCCAGGAAATCCACTCCGCATGATACTTGGAGGCGCTAAAGGCTCGCCCGGTGTCTGGCGTAATGAAAACATAAAACCCGGGGGACATATCTTAATCAGCGACGATGCAGCGGAGACCTGGAGGCCAGCGGCCGATCTGCCCAACGACATGCCATGGGTTCCTTGGACGTTCGCTCA
>CAYZMI010000196.1:0-2527 GCA_964479475.1 uncultured Rhodospirillaceae bacterium
GGCGTTTGGTTTAACAGCTATTTTTCCGAATTGAGAAATTTTGGTGTATTTCGATTATGGTTTGTTCTTTGTAACAAGATGCTGATGAGAAGAATTATTGTTGTAAACCAATAGATATTACTCAGAGAAACAATACTGATAATGGCACCAAGCATCAGGGGGCCTGCGGCGGCACCAACATCACGCCACGTTTGTCCAACGGCAAGTCGGTGAATGGTTTCGTCGTCTTGCGTACGAAGAGCTATTTCCGCCGGCCAAAGAACAGCAATTAAGGCACGTGCAGCCACGACTAAGACTCCCCCTAAAAAGGCTAAGCCAGCTGCAAGAAATGCAAAACCGATTGCTAAAACAATAGTTGAAATTAATAGAAGCCTGCCTGCACCAAAATGATCGCCCAAGATACCCCCCACCGGGGAAAGTGAGGCTTCCATCACCCGTCGCAAACCAATTAACACACCACCGGTTATCATGGCGGTACCAACCGAGCTCGTTTGGGCAATTGTCAGCGTAATCCCGATGGCAAAGATTCCGTCAACAGTAAGCCCTATGATAAGAAGAAATAGGTCAAACTTTTTTGGTTTAGGAAACCAATGGTTTTTTTTTGGGCTAATTTTACGCCCTTCTTTAGGCAACAGAAAAGCAATAGGTAAACTCAAACTTGTAATTATACCTAGACAGATGAAAATATTCTTGGGCCCCATTTCAACTGCGGCCCAAGGACCAATCAAAAGAACAAGCGAGGGACCAATTGAATGGATAGCTCTGCTCCAACCCATATTTGTTCCAGCTTTGGTCCGGTCTGATACAGCATAAGAAAAAATAACGAGCGTCAATGTTGCAAAAGAAAGGCCCCATAGAAGTCGTGCCGCAAGCAAAATTGTTGGGCCTTCACCCAATCCGTAAATAAGGGTAGAAATTGTTGATACAACCGCGCCAACGATTGCCAAATTTCTTGGGCTGGTACGTTGGGCTAAAAGCGCTATCGGGCCTAGTGTGAAGATCCTAATTATCCTATTGGCGGCCAGCAACACACCAACCCAGAAAATTGTAATTCCGAAAGAAGCCGCATTGACAGGCAGCACGACATATATCAGTGCATCACCAAGGATTGCGAATGACATGACACCGGCTGATAACAGGGTTGGACCAATCCCGTAGGCCGGTTCTTTACTATTTCCCGCCAAGGAAAACCCTTAATCATTTAAAGATAAATAATTACACAGATCTGACCGCTGGGTTACAAGCCCTCTGAAGAAAAAAACCTGACAGTCATGCAACATGTTACATAACGCGTGCAACAAACAAGAAAAGACGTCCCAAGGTGGAACGGCCAAAGATGATCGGGTTGCGGATATACACCTCGAGAACCAATCCCCGAAAACAGATAAGGAGAACCCATGTCGACTAAACGAGCCCTCGATTTACCTTTCCGTGCAGAGCATATCGGCAGCCTGTTACGTCCGGCTGACTTGCTGGATATCCGACGCCGTCATGCGGCTGGCGAAGTGAGCGCGAAAGATCTTCGGGCGGCCGAAGACACCGCGGTCGTTTCGGCCATTGCTCTCCAGGAACGTGTTGGATTGAAGGTCGTCACCGATGGCGAATATCGCCGCTTTGCCTACAATGATTTCTTTTTCGAGCACCTTGGCGATGTAACAATAGCTGCGCCGCCGGTCGACGCGGAGGATGCGCGCGACGGTGCAAAGCGTGCCCCGCAGCCCATCGCCATCTTAAAGTCCCGCTTGCGCTGGACAGCACCTGTTCACGCGGGCGAGGTGAACTTCCTGAAAAATCATACGAAGGCAACGCCCAAAATTACGCTGCCTGGCCCGTGCGCGCTCCATTTCCGTGGTGGCGCGCCGGAGATCCGGCGCTATGGAGCCTATTCGGATCTCGACGAATTTTGGTCCGATATCGTCGAAGCCTATGCCAGCGAATTCGAGTCTTTGGTGGAAAATGGATGCAACTACGTTCAAATCGATGAGACGGCTTTTGCCAAATTCGCCGATCCGGAGGTGCAGCAAGCCCTAGGCGAGCGCGGAGACGACTGGCAGGGCTTGATCGACCACTATATTGATATCACAAATCGGGTTCTTGCCCGTGCGCCGAAGTCGCTCGTTATCGGTATACATCTTTGCCGTGGGAACCGTGGCGGTCATTTTCACGCCGAAGGCGGCTACGATGTCGTCGCCGAGAAATTATTCAACGCTCTTGATATGCAGTTCTACTTTTTGGAATACGATTCACCACGCGCCGGCGATTTTTCGCCGTTGAGATTCCTTCCCCCTGCGAAGTCTGTTGTTCTGGGCCTCGTCTCGACCAAGTCTCAGGATCTCGAAAAGAAGGATGATTTAAAACGCCGTATTGAAGAAGCTGCAAACTATGTCGACATGAACCGCCTGGCCATCAGCCCGCAATGCGGGTTTGCCAGCATCGCTGACGGCAATCCCATCACACCTGAAATGCAAGAGGCCAAACTGCGCCTTGTCGTCGAGGTCGCCAACGAGGTTTGGCCGGACGCGTGATA
>CAYZMI010000197.1:0-2517 GCA_964479475.1 uncultured Rhodospirillaceae bacterium
GATGGGATATCGGCAAAAATTGTGGAGGAGGCGGGCTTCAAGGGTATCTGGGCGTCCGGCCTAACTATGTCAGCTGCTCTTGGTGTGCGCGATAACAACGAAGCCTCATGGACACAAGTCCTTGAAGTGCTCGAATTTATGGCGGATGCAACAACAATCCCGATACTTGTCGACGGTGATACGGGTTACGGAAATTTCAACAATGTGCGCCGCGTCGTCCGCAAGTTGTGTCAGCGCGGCATTGCTGGCATTTGTATCGAAGATAAAATTTTTCCGAAATCCAATTCATTTATTGGAGAAGGACAACCGCTTGCTGATATCGAGGAATTTTGCGGCAAAATCATGGCTGGCAAAGACAGCCAAACCGACGACAGGTTTTCGTTAGTAGCCCGTGTCGAGGCTTTAATTTCCGGGCGGGGCATGGCCGAGGCTCTCATGCGCGCCGATGCCTACTACGCCGCAGGGGCGGATGCAATCCTGATCCATTCGAAACAGAATAGCGCCGACGAAATTTTGACCTTCGCTGAGGAATGGGATAATCGCTGTCCCTTAGTAATTGTTCCAACGACGTATTACACTTCTCCGGTCCAAAATTACCGGGACCGTAATATTTCATTAGTAATCTGGGCCAATCAAAATTTACGGGCATCCATCAGATCTATGCGGGAAGTGTCACGACGCATTCACCGTGAGGAAACCCTTATTGGCATTGAAGAAGAAGTGGCAACAGTAAAAGACATCTTCGACCTTGCGGGAAACACTGAACTAGCGGATGCAGAAAAACGTTATTTGCCTAAACACCAAAGCGCGCTAAAGGCAATTATCCTTGCCGCGTCACGCGGCATTGAACTAGGCGAACTCACCGAAGACCGGCCGAAGTGTATGATCGACATACGCGGTCAACCGCTGTTAAGTCGCTTGGTTGAAACCATGAATAGTGCCAATGTTCGCGATATCACCGTCGTTCGCGGTTACAAAAAAGAAATGGTTAACCTCCCGTCAGTCAAAACTATTGATAATGATTTGTTCGAAACAAGCGGCGAAGCCGCTAGTCTAGCCTGTGCTAGGGATGTACTGAGTGATGATTGTCTAATTGCCTATGGTGATATTCTTTTCCGCCAATACATGATGGACCAACTCTTGACGGCGGACGGCGATATCGTTCTAGTCGTAGACGCCCTGTGGCGGAAACGTGACCCTGATCCTAAATCTCGCTTACGTGATCTCGTTAAGTGCACATCCCCATTTGTCACTAACTATATAGACGACGGCCCCATCTTGGCGCAGCGTATTGGGCCCGATCTCCATGCAGGTAGCATTGACGGTGAGTGGATTGGTCTCGCCAAATTAACAAAACCAGGGTCAATTGCTATGTGTGCTGCATTAGAACAGATAAAACAAGACAGTTTTCTATCCAATGCGAGTCTTTGCGATTTATTTAATCAACTCATCAATGAAGGGCAAGAAATTCAAGTGATGTACGTCACCGGTCATTGGCTAGACGTGGACAATCAGGGCGACTTGGAGGAAGCCAATAGTTTTTTATGAAACCGGTTAGAAAGTCTTGGTTGCCCGACCTCCAATAGACCGTAATGGACGCCCTGATTCGGCTTTGCCAATTACGAAAGATGGCATCTGGATGGATCTTCGTATGGCGCCACTTTCAAATCCCCGCCCGGCTCTTTTTCTTGATCGGGATGGCATAATTTTGCGTGATTACGGATTTATATCCGACCCAAAGAAAATCCATATCATTCAGGACACCGTGAACCTAATTAGATTCGCGAACCAAGCGGCTATACCGGTTGTAGTGGTTACAAATCAATCGGGAATAGATCGTAACCTATTTAGTTGGCATAGCTTTTATCGAATAGAAACAGAGATATCGGAGAAACTTAATGCCTTGGGTGTTAAATTAGATGCCACAGCCGCATGCCCTTTTCACCCAGATTACACGTTGAATTTCAGCGATGAACACGCCTGGTGGCGCAAGCCGGAACCTGGATTAATTGTTGAAATCTCAAAAACTCTTGGAATTGCATTGTCCGGATCTTGGATTATTGGCGATCGCTGGCGTGATATTGAAGCAGGTCGCCGAGCAAACTTGACAGGCGGTATCATGATCAGCCCTAGCAAGGCCAATTGGACAAATGAAGAAATGAAAGAAATGAGCACATTGGATTTTAATAATGCCATTTGCCAATCTGCGAAGGAAGCAATACACCATTTGATTGCCGCAAAGTTTTTCCGACCGTACCGCTAACTTCAGAATTATAATCAGCATCTCATGAAGATTCTGTTTCTCACTGAAAATTTTCCTCCGGAAACAAATGCCGCAGCAACTCGCGTCTATGAGCGCGCCTGCTACTGGGTGCGTAGTGGCCACGAGGTCACCATCATCACCTGCGCACCAAACTTTCCTGGGGGGTCCGTGTTCTCGGGCTATCGCAACCGATGGCGACAAACCGAAATCATGTCACAAATCAGAGTTGTGCGGGTCAAAACTTTCATAACACC
>CAYZMI010000198.1:0-2513 GCA_964479475.1 uncultured Rhodospirillaceae bacterium
ATACCTCAACATTGGCAGATCCTGCCGTTGTGAACGATCTGGTGGAGAATAGAGGCGACAAGTAGTCTCAAGTTTTTTGTGCATCCAGGGGAACCGCGTTTAAAAGTCAATACAACGGCCGTTTTTTTCCCAGTCACCGAAACGCGTGGGATCAGGCCCATCGCGCCCGCCGATTTCCTTAGTGGGCGGATCAATGTTCTGGATGGAATTTTCCGACGATTTATTCGTGGACTCTATTTTCTGATTTGGAATGTGTTGACTAACCATCATTAAATTATAGACCCGAAATCCGTAATGTTCACCCTTGCGTGGTGTTTCACCCGCCAACGTGCCTATTTCCATATAAGAGGTTCAGAATTTCGATGAACGACATGTACACAAGAACATAACCTACAAATTTCTACGATATAATTATTCCAGCACTTTAGTGATGGATTTGTCTAAAATATTATAGCTTGCTCAGAAGTGTGCCAGTCTTGACCCATGTCACATGCCCATTAGGGTGTCGGAATGTCATCTATTGAACCCGCTAATCAGGACAATCGCCATGCGCAGGCCCATGGTCTAATGGCACGGACTGTTGCGCTAAACATTATTCGAGAGGTCAGGCACAATAGACGATCGTTGGACAACGCCATTGCCGCCAGCAACGCATATTCCAAGCTTCAGGCGCGTGATCGCGACTTTGTGAAACATCTGCTTACCTCAGTCCTGCGGCATCACGGACAAATTGATGCGCTTATTAATTCATGTCTAGACCGACCGTTGCCCCGACGCGCAATTTTGGTTCGGGACATCTTGCGACTGGGTGTCACACAACTCGTCATATTGGGTACGCCAGCGCATGCCGCCGTCGACACTGCCGTTAGGCTATGTGTGCAATTTCGTCACCCTGGTCAAAAGGGGCTGGTCAATGCCGTAATGCGGCGTTTATCAAGGGAGGGACCCGATCGTTTGAAGTTACAAGACGGACCCAGACTCAATACGCCAGATTGGCTATGGAAAAGTTGGGAGTCTACTTATGGTAAAAATATTTGCCGCCAAATTGCAACCGCACATATGCACCAACCACCACTCGATTTAAGTGTCAAAGCCGACCCGGAAAAGTGGGCCAAACAACTGGGAGGATCTGTATTAGGATGTCAGACTGTACGGCTGGCACCCTCTGGCGATATTACGGCGTTACCAGGATTTCGCGATGGCGCTTGGTGGGTACAAGACTTAGCTGCCGCGTTACCAGCACAACTTCTTCTAAACACCAAAAACAAACTACCCACAAATGGCCCGATCATAGATCTCTGTGCGGCGCCGGGTGGAAAAACGGCTCAGCTTGCAGCTACGGGTGCTCACGTCATTGCAGTAGACCACGCGCCACAACGTGTTAAGCGATTGCGTCAAAATTTGAAGCGGCTTTCGCTCAAAGCAGACATCTTCACTACAGACGCAATCAAATGGCGGCCACCGGCAACTGCCCGAGCTGTCCTAGTTGATGCGCCGTGCAGCGCAACGGGCACTATTCGGCGGCATCCCGACATAGTGCTTAATAAAAGTGAAAGTGAAATTATAAAGCTAAGTGAGATACAGGAGCGTCTTTTATTAGCGGCAGCAGATATGCTCTCCCCTGACGCATGCTTAATTTATAGCGTTTGCTCATTGCAGCCGGAAGAAGGTGTCGAAATTATCGAAAAGGTTTTATCACAACGTCAAAATTTAGTACGGATGCCTTTCAACAGTGCAGAAACCAAATTGCCGATAAAAATAGTTACTACGCAAGGTGATATTCAGACTATGCCTTCCCAAATGAGTGAAAGCGGCGGCCTTGATGGATTTTACATAGCGCGCCTAGTGCGAAAGATATAATCCGTAAAGGGATAGGAGCGTACAAAGCTTTGCCCAAAACAAATTTATTTCGAGAAACGCCATTCGCGCAAGCGATGCGGGAAGAACCGGTTTGCCTAATTGACGTAGGGTCCCGCCACGGTATCGACCCGGATTTACTCCCTATCGCTTTTTCCGTAGAAGCTATCGGCTTCGAGCCTGATGAAGTGGAATGTGCAAAGCTTAATCGTTCAGCTCCTAATCATTGGAAATCGGTTGGCTTTATCCCTTGTGCGCTAGCGGGTGAAACAGGCGAGAAGCCTATTTTCATTTGCGAAGATCCTATTTCCACTTCCTTACTTCAACCGGACACCGAATTTGCAGCGCGATTTAGCAATTCCGCTTACGCCACCGTCGTAGAGCGAGCGACAGTACCCGCCTATAACTTTCCCGACGCCATTAACCAATTTAATATTCCCCAACCAGATTTTATCAAGCTGGATGTTGAGGGTCTGGAATTAAATATTTTGAAAAGTGGACCGGATATAATTAACGGTGCCGTCGCGATCAAAACCGAGGTAGCGTTTCCAAGAATTCGGCAAGATCAACCACCGGCCCACGAACTGGACGCATACCTGTTGAGCCGCGGCTACGAACTGATAGATATAATTGATCCTACTGTTTGGCGGCGCCAT
>CAYZMI010000199.1:0-2504 GCA_964479475.1 uncultured Rhodospirillaceae bacterium
TTTTCGATCATCGTCTCGCAGAGGTGTGCCAACGCGGCCCGCAGCGGGTCCGGTATTCGCGCCGGGCGCCCAGATTTCCCCAAACAGGCAAGTCGGATGCGCATTAAAGCAAGGTCATCGCCGTCCCGTGTGACCTGTTGATCTAACCACAAACTCGCCGCCTCGACTTCGATATTGCTGGTATGAACTTCGAGTAATTCGTCAAACCGGGCTGGTTTTATATACTCCACCTCGCACCGCCTAACAGTGAAAGCGAGCGCGTCGCGGGTCATCATCTCGCTATGACTGAAACCGATTTGTCGTAACATCTCGGTACGCGCTCTTTCAGCAAATTTAAGATAATTAGCGTAATAGACCACCCCGGCAACATCAGTGTCTTCATAATAGACTCTCACGGGAAATACATGGATATCGCCCGCAAGTCGGTTTGGTAGTGAGGCATTTGAGGGGGTCTCTCGCCCTTCAGAAAGCACTGGCGCCCTCCGGCTCCTGACTGTCACATTCATCGGCCAATAAATTCAGCTGTGCGACTATCTTAGGGGGTGCCTGGAGCCCGAGATGCCCATAGCCCGATGTCGTCAGCAACCGACCACGCGGTGTACGTTGAACAAGACCTTGCTGTAGGATAAATGGCTCAATCACCTCTTCAATGGTATCTCGTTCTTCGGATAGTGCAGCTGCCAACGTTTCCACGCCAACGGGGCCACCCCCGTAGTTCTCGGCAATACACGCGAGATAACGCCGATCCATGGAATCTAGTCCCAACGTATCCACCTCGAGCCGGCACAATGCTGCGTCCGCAATTTTGGCATCGACGACTTTTGCATCGCCAACCGAGGCGAAATCGCGCACCCTGCGCAATAGGCGCCCGGCCACTCGAGGGGTGCCGCGTGCGCGCGCCGCGATTTCCGCAGCCCCTTCTTCTGTTATTGGCAGATCCAACAACTTGGCACCTCGCTTCACGATCGCTTCAAGCTCTGTACGGGTATAAAAATTCAGCCGAAGCGGTATGCCGAACCGTTCGCGCAACGGAGTAGTGACCAGCCCCGACCGCGTTGTTGCACCAATAAGCGTAAACGGCGATAGATCAATACGCACCGACCGTGCCGCCGGGCCTTCGCCAATGATTAAATCGAGCTGGTAATCTTCGATCGCCGGGTAAAGTATTTCTTCGACAGCCGGTGACAAACGATGAATTTCGTCGATAAACAACACATCGCGCGGTTCCAAATTTGTCAGAATCGCTGCTAAATCACCGGCTTTAGCAATCACTGGACCAGACGTAGTACGAAACCCTACTCCAAGTTCGCGCGCCACAATTTGGGCCAACGTCGTCTTACCCAGACCTGGCGGCCCGTGGAACAATATGTGGTCTAACGCTTCGGCCCGTGAATGCGCCGCTTCAATGAAGATTTTTAGATTAGACCGCAATTGGGTTTGGCCTACAAAATCTTGGAGAAATTGTGGCCGCAACGAAAAGTCAGTGGTATCACCCTCGGTCATTTCAGCTGCAATCACGCGGTCCTCGGTCATGCGGTAAGCTCTCGTAACCCAGCCTTGACCAACGCCTCTACTGTTGCCTTCTGGCCAAGCTGCTGTGCGGCATGTGCAACTGCACCATAAGCATCAACACGCGGGTAGCCAAGATTTACTAAAGCCGATATGGCATCGTTTGTTGTCGCCGGTTCATCAACTGACGACGCGCCAAATTCGATAGGCCGCACCACCGCTCGCTCGACAACCTTATCACGCAGCTCAGAAAGAATGCGTACCGCAAGTCGCGGACCCACCCCTTGGGCGCGCGTAAGTATGGATTTGTCTTCTCCCAACACAGCATCACTGAGATCCTTTGGCGATAACGCACTTAGGATCGCGAGAGCAACCTTGGCACCAACACCCTGAACTTTCGTTAGTAGATTAAACCAGTCGCGTTCGGTCGAATCGGCAAATCCATAGAGATGAATGTGATCTTCACGCACGTGCGTTTCGACAGCAAGTGAAATTTCGCTGCCTACACCCGCACTATCACCCGAGACCAACTTGAGAGTACGCGCTGAGCAAAAAACCAGGTATCCAACGCCGGCCACCTCAATAACCGCAGAGTCTTCGCTGATGGAATCTATTATTCCGGTTAACTTAGCGATCATGGAATTATACCACCTACTCGTGCAGTTTAAGTACCAGCGGGAACATCTGTGCTAAAACCTGGGCTACTTCGGTGATGGGCATGACACACTCCCACAGCGAGTGCATCGGCGGCGTCGAATTTTTCCAGTGAAGCCCCCGGCAAAAGCGTACGAACCATCATCGCTATCTGCTCTTTGGTTGCGTGTCCGGTCCCTACCAAAGATTTCTTAACTAGAGTGGCAGAATATTCGTAAACCGAAATGGATGCCAGGGCAGGAACTAATAGGACCACACCGCGGGCCTGGCCAAGCTTAAGCGTTGATGCTGGATTGCGGCTGACAAAAGTCTCTTCTACCGCCACCTCATCAGGTTCGTAG